>NZ_CP183241.1:0-64147 GCF_048537555.1 Acinetobacter sp. A2 | reverse complement strand
CCCTCTGACTTGGGGTTGATGTTCATGCCGCCTGTTTTTCCTGCTCATTGGCACGTTTCGCAACCTGTTCTCATTGCGGACACCTTTTCCAGCCTCGTTTGGAAAGTTTCATTGCCAGACGGGACTCCTGCAATCGTCAAGGGATTGAAACCTATAGAAGACATTGCTGATGAACTGCGCGGGGCCGACTATCTGGTATGGCGCAATGGGAGGGGAGCAGTCCGGTTGCTCGGTCGTGAGAACAATCTGATGTTGCTCGAATATGCCGGGGAGCGAATGCTCTCTCACATCGTTGCCGAGCACGGCGACTACCAGGCGACCGAAATTGCAGCGGAACTAATGGCGAAGCTGTATGCCGCATCTGAGGAACCCCTGCCTTCTGCCCTTCTCCCGATCCGGGATCGCTTTGCAGCTTTGTTTCAGCGGGCGCGCGATGATCAAAACGCAGGTTGTCAAACTGACTACGTCCACGCGGCGATTATAGCCGATCAAATGATGAGCAATGCCTCGGAACTGCGTGGGCTACATGGCGATCTGCATCATGAAAACATCATGTTCTCCAGTCGCGGCTGGCTGGTGATAGATCCCGTCGGTCTGGTCGGTGAAGTGGGCTTTGGCGCCGCCAATATGTTCTACGATCCGGCTGACAGAGACGACCTTTGTCTCGATCCTAGACGCATTGCACAGATGGCGGACGCATTCTCTCGTGCGCTGGACGTCGATCCGCGTCGCCTGCTCGACCAGGCGTACGCTTATGGGTGCCTTTCCGCAGCTTGGAACGCGGATGGAGAAGAGGAGCAACGCGATCTAGCTATCGCGGCCGCGATCAAGCAGGTGCGACAGACGTCATACTAGATATCAAGCGACTTCTCCTATCCCCTGGGAACACATCAATCTCACCGGAGAATATCGCTGGCCAAAGCCTTAGCGTAGGATTCCGCCCCTTCCCGCAAACGACCCCAATATGAAAAACCCCGGCAGGATGCTGGGGTTTTTTATTGCCTATCATTTCTCATTTGCAAAACAAGCATAATGCTCCTAAAATATAGACTATAATCTATATTTTGGTTGTGGTATGTGGATAGTCATTACGACAGATCTATTTAATGAATGGCTTGAACAGCAAGACGAATCAACACAAGAGAAGGTTCTGGCTGCCCTAGTTGTTCTACAGCAGCAAGGACCAAGTTTAGGCCGCCCTTTAGTAGATACTGTCTATGACTCTAAATTTACCAACATGAAAGAGCTTCGTGTTCAACATCGAGGTAAACCACTGAGAGCTTTCTTCGCATTTGATCCTTTACGACAGGCTATTGTTCTATGTATTGCTGATAAAGGCAGTAAAAAGCGTTTTTATAAAGACATGCTGGATATTGCAGATGAACAATACCAACTTCATCTCACCACCCTAGGAGATAAATCTAATGGCTAAGACTCTGCAAGAATTGTTAGCTAGCCGCTCTCCAGAGAGCCAAGCCCGTATTCAAAAAATGGCAGATGAATTACTGCTAGAAAATCAGCTTCATCTTATTCGTGAAGAACTTGAAATCTCTCAAAAGGAACTTGCTGAAACTTTGGGAATAAAACAGCCATCGCTTTCAGCAATAGAAAATCGTGGCAATGATCTTAAGATTTCAACCATGAAAAAGTATGTTGAGGCAATGGGCGGGAAGCTCCGTATTGATGTAGAGCTTCCAACAGGAAAACATATAGGATTCAATGTTTAACAATAAAAATGGGAGCTAAAGACTCCCATTTTTAGATTCGTATAATCGCCATTATGTTAAATTAGCGATATTAAGAATAATTTAGCTTTCGCAAAAAACATATAATTTACTTCTTAAGTAATCCAAACGATTGTTTTCTTTGATAAGTGGATCACCATTGCGATATAAAACGATATCATCCATTGATCCCATTCCTCCAATGGTACTTTGTATTTTATATTTTGCGTATTCTAGATCATCATCAATATAGAACAGTATTCTTTTATACATTTCTGCCCAATGTTCTAAATTCTGTTCTTCAAACAATTCTATTAGTTCTTGAATTGTTGATTTTAAATCTTCAATTTTATTTTTCATAAAAGTATTTTTTAAGATTCTCTAAAATTAACATAATACACGTTATACGAATTCCCAAGGCATGGCTTTTAGTCATGCTTTTTTTATCAAAAGACTATACCTGAATGATAGCGAGCCAAATCGCATACAATATCTATCATTAGACTTAATGCAATAATTAAATGATAGTATTATCATTAATCTAATAGAATTAAGATTAAATGATAGAAATGAATACACGTATTTATCTACGAGCTTCAACTAAAGATCAAGATGCAGAAAGGGCTTTGCAGATTCTTCAGGATCTAAACCAAAACTTGAATTTGGGTGAAACCATTGTGTACGTGGAAAACTATAGTGGTACGAAGTTAGACCGACCTGAATTGAATAAGCTACTGTCAGAAGCAAATCAAGGTGACACATTGTTAGTTGAAAGTATTGACCGCTTATCACGCCTAACCCAACGAGATTTTCAAGAGCTGAAGCGCAGGATCCAGGAGAAGGGACTTCGTTTAGTCGTAGCAGATCTTCCTACTACCTACCAAATGATTCAAACCAGTGACAGCATTACTCATTCAATCTTGGAACTCATCAACAATATGTTGATTGATCTTCTGGCAACAATGGCCCGCCTAGACAATGAGAAACGTATAGAACGTATTAAGCAGGGCCTGGCACGTTCGGGTTACAAACCAACAGGCAAGAAGGCAAATGAGGCTAAACATAAACGAATAAAAGAATTGCTAGTAGTTGGCAATATGACTAAGGAAGAAATTGCCAAAGCAGTGAATTGTGGAGTTGCAACTGTCTATCGAGTTGCTAAAGTTATCTAAAAGAGGCTTATCTCAACGCGCCCCCAATGGGGCACCGCTGCATTCAGGTTACTTCACATAAGAAATTTTATGTTAAATGATTGTTAGAAATGCCCCTTGATCGAGGCATTTTCTATAAAGAATACTAAAAACTAATTAAAGCCAACCAAGTTTCAAAACAAGGCAGTTCTCAGCAATCATATTTTTAAATTATATAACTCCCAACTGAGCTTTTGCTCCAACGATAAGGCTTTCATTTTGAGTTTCTAAGGCAAATAAACCATACATCAAAGGAGAGGCCGCTGCTCTTTCTAAAGTCTGTTCATATAGTTTATTCCAAACTTTACCCCCTAGTTTTTCATACTCGATGATTAGAGTTTTGAGGCTTTCTTCTCCAAACAAAGTTACATGCCCAGCAAAATCAATCGCTGGGTCATCTATATGGGCTGTTGACCAATCAATAACGCCTGAAACAGCTCCATCCTTTGAAGCTAGTACATGCCCAGCATATAAATCGCCATGTATAAATTGGGTGAAATCTGCCCATAGAACATCATTATCCAACCATTTTCTGTAGCGGGTTTCCAATTGCTCACTTATACCAATTTCAGATTTTACTAACTGCAAATTGTTTGCTATTTCAGGTCTTAAATCTGAAGGTTTCATAATTTTCAAATCATTTTCCCGAACTTCTTTTTCAGGAATACTATGGATTTCAAATAAGGTTTTTGCCAAAGATGTTATGTATTTCGGGCTATCTTTGTCCATATTCCAAATTATTTCATAGGTTTCAGCATCCAAATTTAAAACAGGATTATCTTTAAGTATGGGATAAGCCACTAATTCTGTAGATGAAATTCTCCAATCAGGAACCTCTACAGAAAGATGTTTTTTTACCAATTCTAAAATGCGTTTTTCTTTCTTGATTTGTTCCCTCATGCCATCACGACGAGGAATACGCAGCAACCATTGTTGCCCCTTTGTATCAAGAGCAAAAACGACCTTAAAATCAATGCCCATTTCATTGAAATTCATTTTGTCCGTAAGCAACAAGCCGTGTGCTTCAGCAAGTGATTGAATATCTTGAATTGTCATTTTTAATTTCCTTTAAAGAGTTCAATAATTAATGTTCGGATTAGATTGGCTATCATTAACAATCTCTCTCAAAAGTCTTGATGATTTTGTGGTCTTTGATCTCGTAGATAATGTCAGCAATATTATCGACCAATTGCTTGTCATGAGATACGAAGATAATAGTTCCTGCATAGGACTTCATCATTGTTTCTAATGCGGCAATACTTTTTAGGTCAAGATAGTTTCCTGGTTCATCCATAAGCAAAATATTATATTTTCCTAAAAGCATTTTGGATAAAAGCAGTTTGATGATTTCACCTCCCGATAAGTCGGATAAGTTTTTTTGAATATCATTCGCTCCGATCCCCATTGAAGCCAATACTGCACGAATTTCCGCAACTGTGTACTCGCACTCTTCCTGCATAAAGGAGAGCACAGATTTATGCGTGTTAAATTTATATCCTGTTTGTGTAAAGTAGCCAATTTCAGCTTTTGGAGATATGGTTAATCCATCAGCACGTTCTGATATCATTTTTAACAAGGACGTTTTCCCTGTTCCATTCGATCCAGTTATAGCGACTTTAGCGCCAAGCGGTATTATAAAGTTAGCGTCATCAAAGATAGTACGGCTACCAAATTTTAAGCTCAGACCATCTGCCGTAATCGGGAACTTATTGTGCAGTTCTAGGGCTGAACTTTGACGAAAACGAATAGAACGCAAATGCTCTGGTGCTTGAATATCTTCTAATGCAGCCAAACGCTTTTCCATACTCTTAGCTGCCTGATACAGTTTTCTTTGCTTGGTGCCAGTCATTTTTGCATGCCCAAGTCGTCCAGCACTTTCGGTAGAGTTTTTGGATTTTTCTCCTTTTTTCTTATTGTCTAATCGATTAGCTTGCTGGCGTTTTTCTTGCACAGCAGATTCTAATCGCTCCCGTTCCTTCATCATCAGCTCATATTCTACGGCTTGGTGTTGTCGCTCTTCTTCTTTTTGACGCAAGTAATCCGAGTAACCACCCCAATATTCCGTAATTTTACCGTCTTTTAACTCCCATATCTTGTCTACAACCATATCAAGAAAATATCGGTCATGACTGATAACAAGTAATGCTCCATCAAATGCTTTAAGTTGACCAATAAGTAGATCTATTCCATTGAGATCAAGGTGGCTGGTTGGTTCATCCGCTAGAATGCCATGTACTTGTTGGGAAAATGCGGCAGCAATTTTTGCACGAGTTTCCTCTCCGCCACTCATTGTGTCGTTTTGTACATTGGAAACACCAAGGCGAGATAACATTGCCCGGTCTTCGACCGTTTCTATTTCGATTCCGCCCAGTTGGCTGATATGTGCAAAATCACCAAAACGCTGTAATGTCGCTTCGGCTAAAACAATTTCGCCATTAAGTACTTTGAGTAAACTACTCTTTCCTGCTCCGTTATCACCCACAAGACCAATACGGTCATAAGAGTGAATTTCCAATTCATCAATATCCAAAACATCACGCCCAGCATAATCCAAGCGTATGTTTCTCGCTTTAATAATTAAACTCATTTTTATTTACTCCTGTTTAGCTCTTGAAATTTTTTATGCAGCAAACAGGATTTAGGTGAAAACAAAAGCTAGCATCACAGTGTCCTCCCAAAAAAAAAGCTATTCATCCACAGGGTGGACAAATAGCTAGTCAATTAAGTTATAACTGGAAACTATGCACTAAAAGCATACTTATAAATTAAGCATACTTTTACTTTATATATCCGCATATATTCTTAAAGACACAACAAAAGCCCACCATTATAAAATAGTGTCACTATGCAAATAGTTGTGTCTTAACGAATGCGGATAGAATGCATAAACTTACCTAAAAAATAAAATTCAGTTTTATGATAACTTTACTGTTAAAAGAAGTCTAGACAACCTTGTTTTGTGCTTGGATATAAGGCTTATTTTAAAATAATAGTAGTGAAGATTTTCTAAAATTAACATAATACACCTTATACGAAATAAAAATGGGAGCCTTAAGCTCCCATTTTTTAAGTAATTTTTTCAAATAAGGCTTGGGTGAGCATCTAAAATTCGAATCAATGTAGCTGCTGGTCCAGTTGGATAGCGTCGTCCCTGTTCCCAATTTTGCAGGGTACGGGGGCTAATATGTAGACGTGCAGCAAATTCATTTTGGCTCAAGCCAGTTTTTTCACGTACTTCTTTAATATCAGGCAATTCGAGTTCTGTAACTCGGCTTGCTTTAACTTCTTTACGTTTGATAGCTCCAGCTTCTTTGATTGAAGCAACCAAGTCATCAAATAAGTTGTTATCCATGAAATTGCTCCTTCACGAGTTGGTGCAGAATGGCGGTTTCCTTATCTGTTAAATTATCTTTTACTGATTTTGGATAAGCCACTAAGAAAAAGATCTGATCATCCTCGGTGACCCAATAATAAATCACCCGTATCCCACCACTTTTCCCTTTGTTACCTTGAGCACAACGTACTTTGCGAATACCACCGCCATTCTTGATTAGGTCACCTCTATCAGGCTGTACCAAAAGATCTTGCTGAAGTTGACGATATTCCTCATCAGATACAAGGTCTTTAATTTGCTTGGTAAAGATGCTGGTTTCAATAAATAACATGGACTCTTTATACGTCAATGGCGTATTTGAATTTTAGCAGTTTCCATAACAAAAAACGAGAGCTGGTAGATCTCTGTTATTCCTAAGTAGAAATGTCCTACCTAATAACCAAATAGAAATGTCCTATATGGACAATTCCAAGTCAAGCACAGGATTCAGATTTCGTTCTTTGATTACTGTCTTCTGTGCACGTCTGCTTGGCATAGATTGAGAACGATTACGTTTGTTTTGCTGTTCCAATTCTTCATGCTGTTGTTGAATATGATTGAGAACTGCACCTAAACGTTTATTCTCAACAATCTCTCGCTGGTTAAGCTGACTTAATTTATCGAAGATGCTGTAATTGATTTTTCTTCCCTGATATTCAATCGCGACTGTACCATCCGGGTATTCCAGGAACTCAAGATACTTACCGATCAACCTTTGATTTTCTTCGGTGTTTTCCAGGAGATATACGCATTTATCATAAGTAATCGTCAGGCTATTCGTGACTCTGCGGGGTTCACGCCAAGTAAAAATATCATCTAATTCTTCGGCTGTTTCAGTGATAGGCCGATGTAGATCCTTAGGATTAAAAGCCATCTTGGCGAACTTCTGATTGAACTGCTCAATGAAGCAGGGTAGCCAGGCATTAGCTTGCTCAATCGAGCTGATACCTTCCAGACGCATCTCCTTGATCAGACGGTCCTGAAGGGTTCTGTTGGCACGTTCCACACGGCCTTTGGCCTGTGGTGAATTGGCGAAGATGATATCGATATTCAGGGTACTGAGTACGCGTCCAAACTGGGTAATCTTGGTGTCTTTCTTGCTGCTTTGATTCACCCTGAAGACTGAATGTTTGTCGCTGTAAAATGCCAACGGCTTACCATGCTGCTCAACATACAAGCGTGTTGAAATCATATAATCAAAGGCTGATTCTGATTCACAGAAGCGTAAATGCTGCAATTTTCCTGTAGCATCATCGATAAACACCAGCAGACAGCATTTAGCAGCGCGTCCTTCAAACCAGTCATGATATGAGCCATCAATTTGGATCAGTTCACCAAAGCAATCCCGGTTGTAACGAGGCTGATACGGGCGTTTCAGGCGCTTGGATCGAGGAATCCATAAGTCAGCTGCAATCATCCAGGAACGCAGGGTTTCTACTGAAAGATCGAATCCATGTACGGTGGTGAGCTTTTCATGCGCTAAAGTGGGTCCGAAACCATGGAGTTGGTCAGAAACAATATTGAGGCACTTGAGTCTGAGTTCTTCAGGAAGTTTGGAATTGCTGATTTGGCCACGACCGGCATGGGCTAATGCAGCGGGACCTTGAGCTTTGTATTTCTGCAGTAAGCGTCTGATCTGACGTTCTGAAATATGAAGTAGCTGAGCAGCCTGGGATTGAGTTATGCGTTGATCGCAGATTTCCTGCACGACCGACAATCGTTTAAGTTCTTTATCCGACATAGACACCAACATATCAAACCGTCCGCTAACGAAATTGCAAAAGTGCATATTCTAAAAGCGGACATTTTTACTTTGGAGAAACCGGACATTTCTATTTTGGAGTTACAATCTCGTTTCGCATAACAGCCATTATGTTAAATAATTAAGGATAAAAGCTTTATTACTAAATAGAACAGTTGCTTAAAGCAGTATAGAGTTAAGTTTGCATTTTAATATCAAGTTGTCTTTCAGCACCGATAATCACCATACGAATCCCATTTTCAAAAATGTCATCCGCATTCATATTTTGTAAGGTATTCACTCCTTGGAGCATGAGTGGATATATAGTTGGATCGGCTTCGAATGGTGGGTCTGATCTTATTTCTTCTTGCTGCTCCTCAAGGACCCACCCAACAATAAACCTTCCTAATGTCATAAGTAATGCAACTGCTTCAACAGGAGAAAACCCAGCATGAGATAACAGCGCAACTTGGGCCTCAATCGTGTTGAAATGTCCTTGACTGGGGCTAGTTCTTGCATGTAGACGAGCACCATCACGGTAAGCTAGTAGTGCTCGACGAAAGCTTACAGAATTAGCGAGCAACCAATCTTGCCATGTCATCCCATCGATGGGTAAAGAAACTAAATGGTGTTCATTTATAATGGTTTCCGCCATTGCTTCCATTAACAAGGATTTATTCTTGAAATGCCAATATAGAGTTGGAGATTTAATACCCAATCGTTGAGCTAGCTTGCGTGTGGTTATTGAATCTATGCCTTCTTCATTCAACATATCCAATGCGGTACGCAGGACTATTTCACGTGTCAGACGTTGAGGTGCAATATCTTTTTTACTCATAAATCTATCACTGATAGGGAGTGTGTGAGAGAATATTAATTCTATCATTGCTAGAGAAGGCATTTGTGAAGAAATCATTGAGCGTGATTTTAATCACTATATTTCTGGATGCTGTTGGGATTGGTTTAATTATGCCGATCTTGCCTGAATTATTACGGTCATTGGCTGGAGCTGAAGCAGGCGGTGTTCACTATGGTGCTTTATTAGCTGTGTATGCTCTGATGCAGTTCATTTTTGCACCTATCCTTGGAGCGTTGAGTGACCGATTTGGACGTCGACCTGTATTAATTATTTCAATTGCTGGTGCAACGGCTGATTATCTCCTAATGGCTGCTGCTCCTTCTCTATTGTGGCTATATATTGGTCGTATTTTTGCGGGAATTACAGGTGCCAACATGGCTGTTGCAACAGCTTATGTTTCAGATATTACTCCAGCCCATGAGCGTGCAAAAAGGTTTGGTCTCCTTGGAGCTGTCTTTGGTATTGGGTTTATAGCGGGTCCGGTAATAGGTGGAGTTTTGGGTGAATGGAACTTACATGCACCGTTCTTTGCTGCTGCTTTTATGAATGGGATTCTTTTAATAATGACAGCAGTCTTATTAAAAGAATCAAAACACAGCAATAAAATGACTGAGAAGGTTCAGGAGCAATCAATATTAAAGAAATTATCCTATTTGATCACTCAACCTAATATGGCTCCATTGCTTGGTATCTTTTTAATTATCACATTGGTTTCACAAGTCCCCGCAACTTTATGGGTTATCTATGGGCAGGATCGTTATGGCTGGAGTATATTTATTGCAGGTGTTTCCCTTGCTAGTTATGGAATATGCCATTCTATTGCACAGGCTTTTGCTATCGCCCCTATGGTAAAGAGGTTTGGAGAGAAAAATACGTTGTTATGTGGAATAGCTTGCGATGCAATTGGTTTACTTCTTTTATCTATTGCTGTTGAAGAATGGGTGCCTTTTGCGTTGTTACCATTGTTTGCCCTTGGTGGAGTAGCCGTTCCTGCTTTGCAAGCAATGATGTCCAGAGGTATTAGTGATGAAAGACAAGGTGAATTACAAGGGCTATTAAGCAGTTTTAATAGTCTGGGGGCTATAATTGGTCCTGTATTAGTTACTAGCCTCTATTTTATGACTCAGGCATCAGCTCCTGGAATGGTATGGGCATTAGCTGCAATACTTTATGTAATCACCCTACCCTTATTGCTTAAGTATCGCCTGAATAAATATTCTGGAGTTCCATAAAATATTTAATTTATTGGTTTAAAAACTAATGGATTCTATAGTTTATCTAAAATTAACATAATACACCTTATACGAAATGCTTGAAATTTTCCTTTTAGCCTCAATAGTTTAGTCAAAGCCGTTCTAGGGTTCAGCGCACTGGAACGGCTTTTTCATGATTATTCACGTTCCACGCCTATTTATTAAGCAATGTTTCACGACTTTGTTCATATTAGTTAAACAATCGTGGTTAATCATAGGGTCTAAAAAAACGGCTCCAAAAGCCCCTTTTTTCGGATTCTGGTTGTTCAGGGGTAGCAATCTGTTTAGGTGAACCATACTGGGTTTATTGGAGACAAGTTTTTAAATCTAATTTATGTAACTATAGAGTATACCCTAAAATTACATTTTAAAAGTTCTTAAAAACATGTACCATTTAAATGTTTTTTAATCATAAGTAACATGTAACTTTGGTATTAAAGATTTATAATTTACGAAATTGTTCATTTTTATCCAATTGGGGCGTAAAAAGTGAAAGGCCAAAAAGTAGGCTATGTGCGAGTGAGTTCGGTCGAGCAAAATACGGGACGTCAACTTGAGGGAATTGAAGTCGACCGGATTTTTGTTGACCGTGCTTCAGGTAAAAATACCGACCGACCGAAATTTCAGGAAATGTTGAATTATGTCCGGGAAGGAGACCGGGTGATAGTACATTCCATGGATCGTTTTGCGCGAAGCTTAAAAGATTTGGTGACTGAAGTGGATAAACTGGTCAAACGAGGGATTGCCATCCAGTTTGTAAAAGAAAATATTACTTTTACGGCCCAATCCACCCCGATGGATAATTTGATGCTGCAACTGATGGGTGCTTTTGCACAGTTTGAACGTGAGATCATTTTAGAGCGGCAAAAGGAAGGAATTAAACTTGCCTCTTCTCAAGGGAAGTACAAAGGCCGGGTACATAAATTGAAACCTGATCAGGCTGAAGCTTTGCGACAAGACTGGAAGGAAGGGAAGTACCCTTCAAAAATGGCATTAGGCCAGGCATTTGGAATTAGTCGCCAAGCGGTATATCGGTATTTAAAAGCCGGGAAATAACTCAATTGAAATTGGCGACTATATTTAGTTTAGCTTATGAAAATCGTGAAACGTTGATTAAATAATAAGTGCAGAAAGCAAAGAGTTACTAATTTTATACAATATAAGTTTTTGATTTATAATTAATTAACTCGATTGCAATCTAGCTTTTTCAGCAACGATTTATCTTTTTTAAAATAGTATTAATTTATTTTTTTGAGAACAAACCTTAACAAAATTACAAGTTTGTAATTTTGTCGTCATTCGGATGTATATATTTACTCATTATTATAAGTAAAGATTTTTTTGGTCCAAGATATGATTAGATTCAATAATATGGGCACTGTTGCAAAGTTAGCGATGAGGCAGCCTTTTGTCTTATTCAAAGGCCTTACATTTCAAAAACTCTGCTTACCAGGCGCATTTCGCCCAGGGGATCACCATAATAAAATGCTGAGGCCTGGCCTTTGCGTAGTGCACGCATCACCTCAATACCTTTGATGGTGGCGTAAGCCGTCTTCATGGATTTAAATCCCAGCGTGGCGTTGATTATCCGTTTCAGTTTGCCATGATCGCATTCAATCACGTTGTTCCGGTACTTAATCTGTCGGTGTTCAACGTCAGACGGGCACCGGCCTTCGCGTTTGAGCAGAGCAAGCGCGCGACCATAGGCGGGCGCTTTATCCGTGTTGATGAATCGTGGGATCTGCCACTTCTTCACGTTGTTGAGGATTTTACCCAGAAACCGGTATGCAGCTTTGCTGTTACGACGGGAGGAGAGATAAAAATCGACAGTGCGGCCCCGGCTGTCGACGGCCCGGTACAGATACGCCCAGCGGCCATTGACCTTCACGTAGGTTTCATCCATGTGCCACGGGCAAAGATCGGAAGGGTTACGCCAGTACCAGCGCAGCCGTTTTTCCATTTCAGGCGCATAACGCTGAACCCAGCGGTAAATCGTGGAGTGATCGACATTCACTCCGCGTTCAGCCAGCATCTCCTGCAGCTCACGGTAACTGATGCCGTATTTGCAGTACCAGCGTACGGCCCACAGAATGATGTCACGCTGAAAATGCCGGCCTTTGAATGGGTTCATGTGCAGCTCCATCAGCAAAAGGGGATGATAAGTTTATCACCACCGACTATTTGCAACAGTGCCAAGCGCGGTGTCCGGAATTTCAGGTTTGTGTCTCTACAAAGACTAACTATCAGAAAAACTCATCGAGCATCAAATGAAACTGCAATTTATTCATATCAGGATTATCAATACCATATTTTTGAAAAAGCCGTTTCTGTAATGAAGGAGAAAACTCACCGAGGCAGTTCCATAGGATGGCAAGATCCTGGTATCGGTCTGCGATTCCGACTCGTCCAACATCAATACAACCTATTAATTTCCCCTCGTCAAAAATAAGGTTATCAAGTGAGAAATCACCATGAGTGACGACTGAATCCGGTGAGAATGGCAAAAGCTTATGCATTTCTTTCCAGACTTGTTCAACAGGCCAGCCATTACGCTCGTCATCAAAATCACTAGCATCAACCAAACCGTTATTCATTCGTGATTGCGCCTGAGCGAGACGAAATACGCGATCGCTGTTAAAAGGACAATTACAAACAGGAATCGAATGCAACCGGCGCAGGAACACTGCCAGCGCATCAACAATATTTTCACCTGAATCAGGATATTCTTCTAATACCTGGAATGCTGTTTTCCCGGGGATCGCAGTGGTGAGTAACCATGCATCATCAGGAGTACGGATAAAATGCTTGATGGTCGGAAGAGGCATAAATGCCGTCAGCCAGTTTAGTCTGACCATCTCATCTGTAACATCATTGGCAACGCTACCTTTGCCATGTTTCAGAAACAACTCTGGCGCATTGGGCTTCCCATACAATCGATAGATTGTCGCACCTGATTGCCCGACATTATCGCGAGCCCATCTATACCCATATAAATCAGCATCCAGGTTGGAATTTAATCGCGGCCTCGAGCAAGACGTTTCCCGTTGAATATGGCTCATAACACCCCTTGTATTACTGTTTATGTAAGCAGACAGTTTTATTGTTCATGATGATATATTTTTATCGGCACTGTTGCAAATAGTCGGTGGTGATAAACTTATCATCCCCTTTTGCTGATGGAGCTGCACATGAACCCATTCAAAGGCCGGCATTTTCAGCGTGACATCATTCTGTGGGCCGTACGCTGGTACTGCAAATACGGCACTGTTGCAAAGTTAGCGATGAGGCAGCCTTTTGTCTTATTCAAAGGCCTTACATTTCAAAAACTCTGCTTACCAGGCGCATTTCGCCCAGGGGATCACCATAATAAAATGCTGAGGCCTGGCCTTTGCGTAGTGCACGCATCACCTCAATACCTTTGATGGTGGCGTAAGCCGTCTTCATGGATTTAAATCCCAGCGTGGCGTTGATTATCCGTTTCAGTTTGCCATGATCGCATTCAATCACGTTGTTCCGGTACTTAATCTGTCGGTGTTCAACGTCAGACGGGCACCGGCCTTCGCGTTTGAGCAGAGCAAGCGCGCGACCATAGGCGGGCGCTTTATCCGTGTTGATGAATCGTGGGATCTGCCACTTCTTCACGTTGTTGAGGATTTTACCCAGAAACCGGTATGCAGCTTTGCTGTTACGACGGGAGGAGAGATAAAAATCGACAGTGCGGCCCCGGCTGTCGACGGCCCGGTACAGATACGCCCAGCGGCCATTGACCTTCACGTAGGTTTCATCCATGTGCCACGGGCAAAGATCGGAAGGGTTACGCCAGTACCAGCGCAGCCGTTTTTCCATTTCAGGCGCATAACGCTGAACCCAGCGGTAAATCGTGGAGTGATCGACATTCACTCCGCGTTCAGCCAGCATCTCCTGCAGCTCACGGTAACTGATGCCGTATTTGCAGTACCAGCGTACGGCCCACAGAATGATGTCACGCTGAAAATGCCGGCCTTTGAATGGGTTCATGTGCAGCTCCATCAGCAAAAGGGGATGATAAGTTTATCACCACCGACTATTTGCAACAGTGCCCGAAAATCTGCTTCTCTGTGAGAGTACGGGTTCGAGTCCCGTCGTCCGCACCACAAAGCCAAACATCCCTGCGATGATCGACCTCTGGGCGTTTGGTCGTGAGCCCGCCACCCTCGCGCTACGCTTTGCGCAGGCGTCGAAGGCGATCAGGTGCGCCCATCGATTCCGTCGAGCACCATCGCTGCGAGTTCATCGCTGGTGTGTGCACCACTATCGAGAACACGGGTTGTGCATGGAAGCCGTTCCCTTGCGGCCAAGCATCGGGCGACATTCGCTAATCGCCACTCTCGAATCTCCGCATTTCGATTCGGGTCAGGATGCATGGTCTGGTTCGCGATCCGGTGACGCAATAGGTCCTCGTTGAGCGTCAGAAAGATGTGCAGCAGCTGATCGTCGATCCGCCTTACCCCGTCGAGTATCTCAGTCAGATAGTCCGGGTGCACGAGCGTCATTGGGATGATGATGTCCTGCGAGTAATTCCTTCGAATCTCCCTGACCGCCGCGATCGTAAGTCCCCTCCACAAGGGGAGATCCTGATAGTCTCCGCTCGCTGGCATGGGGACCGTTTCTTTCACCACGAACCCGATTTCCTCGGGGTCAAAGATCAGCGATTTGGAACGCCGATCGCGCAGCCGCTTAGCGAGCGTCGTCTTTCCGGCGCCGAAAGGTCCGTTGATCCAGATTATCATTGTCGACGGCCTCTAACCTGAAGGCTCGCAAGAGCGCTCGACGGCCTCGTGCGGAGGCACGATCGGAGTGGTTCCGAAATGCTTCTCAAGATAGGTGACGCCGAACGTCACGATGTCCTGCGCGTCGAACAGGTAGCACTGAGCAAAGCCCACGACACCTTCTCGATGGCGACCGAGCTTCACGTAAGCATTTGCTATAGTTTCAACCGCATCCGGCTTTCCTTCGATAGCAAAGCAATCGAGAATGCCGTTTGAATCGTAATCCGATGCCGTTTTCCAGGCGACTTCACCGTCTCTTCCAAGCATCGGCATCTCATACGTCACCCACCGTTTGTTGGGGATATCGGCAACCGCCTCGGCGTAGTGCAATGCGGTAACGGAGTTTAGCGGCGCACCCAACAGCAGGGCCTTCCCGCCAAGGCGAACGAACCGCTCGACGGGCGATCCTTCCCCCAAGGCGTGACCGAGTTCGTGAGGCTCCGTCAGCGTTTCAGCCAGCGGACCAACCGCGACCATCGATGCATCGGGGTGCGCGCTGCGCCGCGCGCCGGGGGCTTGAACCAGAAATTGATTCAGCAGGCCGAACCCACGGTAAGTCCCGGCTGTTGCGGGATCGAACGGCAGCCAGGTACGGCGGGCTTCGTCATCCAGCCGAGCGCCATTCAGAGTCTCCTCGTAGGGTGATCGGTCCCACGACGCGTATCCCATCACAGTGCCAGTCGGCCCAACCGCGGAGCGTAACGCGGCAACGACCGTCTCCGCTCCTCCTTCGACCGGACCAATCGCTTTAAGTGAGGCATGCACCATCAAGAGGTCACCGGTTTGGACTCCGAGTTTTTGAAGCGCCTCCGTTATTGCCTTCCGCGTATGCATCGCGATATCTCCTCTAAACTGCAAAACACTATACCTATCGAGATATCACTCTACTATACCTATCGAGATATAGAGGTGGTCCCACTTGTTTGAACAACTAAAAGCGTATTTATAAGTGATATTCCGCTCTAGTTAAGCCACCTTGTTTTGTTGGGGTAGCTGATCATAGTAAAACTCATTTGGTGTCATTTTGTCTAGACTCGAATGAGGTCGTTTCAAATTATAAAACTCAAAATATGCACTTAATTGCTTTTTCGCATCTGTGACACTGCTATAAGCTTTGAGATACACCTCTTCATATTTAACGCTCCGCCATAATCGTTCAACCATCACATTATCTACCCATCGACCTTTACCATCCATACTGATTTGAATGCCATTTGATTTCAATACATCAATAAATGCATCACTGGTAAACTGGCTGCCTTGGTCTGTATTAAATATTTCAGGTCGACCATATTTTTCAATCGCTTCATTTAAAGCCGAAATACAAAAATCCACCTCCATACTAATCGATACCCTATGCGCAAGTACCTTGCGGCTATGCCAATCAATCACAGCACATAAATAAACAAAGCCTTTTGCCATAGGGATATACGTTATATCCGTAGACCACACGGCACTGTTGCAAATAACCACGAATGGTAAGCTGAAGACTGTTTTAGCTAAAGGTGCAGCATATGAATCCTTTCCATGGTCGGCATTTTCAGGGCGAAATCATTCTTTGGGCTGTGCGCTGGTATTGTAAATATGGCATTAGCTATCGTGAACTGCAGGAAATGCTGGCCGAACGGGGTGTGAATGTTGATCACACGACTATTTACCGTTGGGTTCAACGTTATGCTCCTGAAATAGAAAAACGTTTACGCTGGTATTGGCGTAATCCTACAGATCTGAGCTCGTGGCATATTGATGAAACCTATGTAAAAGTGAATGGACGATGGTCTTATCTGTATCGTGCAGTCGATCAACGTGGCGATACCATTGATTTTTATCTTTCTTCTAGACGTAATACCAAATCAGCATATTGTTTTCTTGGAAAAATTTTAAATAATGTGAAGAAGTGGCAAATTCCACAAGTGATCAACACGGATAAAGCACCCACATATGGACGTGCTTTATCACGGTTAAAACGGGAAGGTAAATGTCCACCAGACCTTGAGCACAGGCAGATTAAGTATAAAAATAACGTGATTGAATGTGATCATGGCAAGCTAAAGCGGATCATCAGGGCCACATTAGGATTCAAATCTATGAAGACGGCTTATGCCACAATTAAAGGTATTGAAGTCATGCGTGCACTACGTAAAGGACAAGCATCGTCATTTTATTATGGTCAGCCTCAGGGTGAAGTGTGTCTAATCAACAGGGTTTTCGGTCTCTAAGTACTTTTTAAAGGGAACATCATCGACTCAAATCTCTATTTGCAACAGTGCCATACGGTGCATGTTCATAGTATTGACCGTCTGGCACGTAATACAAATGATCTAAACAATCTTGTGAACAGTCTCAATGATCGTGGGATAACTATAATTTTCCATAAGGAGAATCTGATTTTCAGCCATGATATAGCCCAATCAGCAATGAATAAACTAATGTTTCAGATGCTTGCAGCATTTGCTGAATTTGAACGCTCAATGATTCGTGAACGTCAAAAAGAAGGAATTGCTAAAGCTAAAGCAAAGGGTTTATATAAGGGTAGAAAGCGAAAAGTAGACTATTCAGAAGTACAAAACGCTATGCGGAAAGAAAGGGCAACATTTAGAAGTGTAGCTAGACAGTTTGGAGTAGGGGTGGCAACAGTTCAAAGAGCCTTAAAAATAGATATTAAAAATGGTGATTGAACTCTATTAATTTATGTATGCACATATAAAGTTTGTTAACACATTTTTAATGTGATAGATTTTACAGAGAGGTGCTATATATGACATATCAAGAATTTCAGATTGAACTTATTAAAATTGGTTTAACAATTAAAGAATTAGCTACCTTGATAGGTATGAATCCGAATTCTATAACTAACTATAAGAGCAAAGAAATTATTCCTTTAAATTTAGCAATTACAGTCTCATTGATATCTAGCTTAAAAAGTAATGGCATTGATCCAGAATTGGCTATCAATGAAGTAAAAAGAAACCATTTTAAGGACTTTCTACAGTCCAACAAAAATAAGGAAATTTGATTGTATGTAAAAATTCTAATTAAAAATAAAGGTCAAGAAATTTTTGGATTTCTTTTAAATGTAACTCTTACAAATTCGAAATAATTCCCATTTCAATTTATAAGAATCTTTATTAATTAATATTTAGACATATAAACGTCGTGTTAAGCGAGCGATTGTAATATTATAGTCTTTGATTTAAAAACTTAGATAACATAATGAATAGCTTAGGAAATTTAAAAGGTCTAATTGAGAGATATAATCAGGATATCGAATTTTACCGTTCTACTCGATATAATGAAACTCAACTACGTACTGATTTTATTGATCAATTTTTTGCCATTTTAGGCTGGGATATAACCAATGTTACTAGAAAAAGTACTCATGAACGTGAGGTTTTGGTTGAAGAAGGAATTCGATTTAAGTCTAATGAAAATACAAAAAAGCCAGACTATACCTTTCGTCTCTTTTCAGAGCGTAAATTTTTTGTAGAAGCTAAAAAACCAAGTGTTCATATTGATATCGATCCTGAACCAGCAAAACAAGTCCGTCGCTACGGATTTACTGCAAAGTTGAAAATTTCAGTCCTTACCAATTTTGAATATATAGCGATATATGACTGTTCGAACCCTGTTTCTGAAAGTGATTTAGCATCAACTTCTCGAATCAAGCTTTACCATTACACAGAACTTGTCGATAACTTTGATGAAATTAAGAAATTAATTGGGAGAGAAAGCGTTTACTCGGGCCAATTTGAAACAGAATGGTCAGATATTGAAAGTAAGATATCTCGTTTTAGTGTAGACGATTTATTTCTACAGCAAATCAATAATTGGCGGGTAATGTTGGCGAATGATTTTATTTCTATAAAACCAGAATTAAATGAAGAACAGCTTAATGATCTAACTCAGGACTATATAAACAGTATTGTTTTTCTTCGAGTTTGTGAAGATAGAGAGTTAGAAGACTATGAGACACTTTATCACTTTGCCAAAAACAAAGATTTTAAGTCACTAGTTGATAAATTAAAATTTTCCGATAAAAAGTATAACTCAGGATTATTTTCCTTATCATATATCAATCAACTGATAAATAACCAAGAATCATATATTTGGACTATTATTGAGCAACTATATTTCCCTCAAAGTACTTATTCATTTTCGGTATTTTCTTCAGATATTTTAGGAAATATTTATGAAGTATTTTTAAGTGAAAAGATTCGTCTCAATCAATATGGGAAAATCGAAATTAAGCCCAAGGCGGAACACCTTGATAGAGATGTCGTCACAACCCCTACACACATTATAAAAGAGATAATACGAAATACTGTTATAGAGTTCTGTCAGGGCAAAACAGATAAACAAATATTAAACTCAAAATTTGCAGATATTGCTTGTGGTTCAGGAGCATTTCTTCTAGAAATATTTCAGGTCATACAAGATATACTAATCGATTATTACATCGAACATGATCGTTCGAAATTGCAACAACTTACTGAACACAGTTTCAAATTAAAGTTTCCAGTTAAAAAGGAGATTTTAAATAATTGTATTTATGGAATCGATAAGGATTTTAATGCTGTAAAAGCATGTTCGTTTGGATTACTATTAAAACTTCTTGAAGGTGAATCAAAAGAAACTATTACATCAGATATTCCAATTTTACCGAAGACTGATGAAAATATTTTGTTTGGTAATAGCTTGATAGAACTAACAGATAATGTAAAGAGTACTGACGTTTTAGCGATTAATCCCTTCAATATTGATCTTAAATTTGATGTAATCGTAGGTAATCCGCCTTATATGGCAACTGAGCATATGAAGCAGCTCACTCCTTTAGAACTACCACTATATAAAAAGAAATATAAATCAGCATTTAAGCAGTTTGATAAGTATTTTCTTTTTGTTGAGCGGTCATTACAGTTACTTAAAGACAATGGTTATCTAGGTTATATCCTACCATCAAAATTTGTAAAAGTAGGTGCAGGTAAAAACTTGCGACAACTACTAGTAGATAGTAAATCTCTTTGTAAGTTAATTTCATTTGGTGCAAACCAAGTTTTTAAAAATAAGACGACTTATACTTGTTTGTTATTTTTAAAAAAATCACAACAAACTGAGTTTTCTTTTTACGAAGTGAAAGACTTTAAAAAATGGCTAGCTCGGGATGAAGACGTTGTAAATACTAGTACCTATGAAATTGCTAATCTTGATGCAGATACATGGATTTTAGAAAATGAAATAAATCAAATTCTAGAACTAATGTATAGAAACTCTCAACCTTTAGGTAATATTTTAGGTAAAAAAGCAATTGCTAACGGTATACAGACAAGTGCTAACGAATATTACATTCATAAGGAAATTAAAACCGAAGATGGGTATATTTACTTTGAGTACCAAGGCAGTATTTACCACGTAGAAAAGGAGCTTACGAGACCTTACTTTGAAACTCAACGCTCAGGTGATGATCACTTTTACACATATAAAGATGTTGAGCCTAATGCTTTTGTGATTTATCCATATAAGAAAGTAAGTAATCATATTGTTTTTGTAGAATACGAAGAGCTAAGGACTACATATCCAAAAATGTTCGACTTTCTCCATCTAGTGAAAGAACATCTTGATAACGACAAACGTTCTATAAAACCAGATCCTACGACATCCAATGAATGGTATAGATATGGACGTAGCCAAGCACTCGAAAATTGTGATGTTCCTCAGAAAATTATTGTAGGAGTTTTATCAAATGGCTACAAATACTCTATAGATAATCATCGAACTTTTGTTTCTTCTGGAGGGACTGCCGGATATAGTATTATTAATGTGCCTGAACATAGTCCATACTCAATTTATTATATACAAGCTCTTCTATCATCTAAGTATTTAGAATGGTTTGCATCAGTTTATGGCGAAGTATTTAGAGGTGGATTTATTGCTCGTGGAACGAAAGTACAGACTCGTATGCCTATTCCTATAATTGATTTCGAAAATCAGTCGGAAAAAGAGAAGCATGATCAGATAGCTAGTCTGCAAGCAAAAATGAATAAGCTATACACAGATCTTTCCAAAGCAGACAACCGTTCAAGAGTCACGTTAAAAAGACAATTTGATGCTATGGTTTTAGAAATGAATGACCTGCTTAAAATTCTTTTCGACTTAGGTGATTTTGATAAAAATATACCAAATGTGAACGAACTATATAGCTCACTCTAACAAAGAAGTAGGGAGGAAATAAATTTCCTCCCTACTTCATATTATATAAATTATCTGCCAATAGATAAATTTTAACTATACAACACGCAAATATGTAATTTTATTTACGCATACGACGATCACGCAATTTTTGCCAGATTTTCATAAGCTCTTCATTATCTTGTTTAGAGAACCCTAATTTAGTGAAAATGGCTTCGCCTTGGTTTCTAATAACTTCCTCAACTTTTCCATCCTTTACTAATTGGTTCAGAGTATCAGGATCATGTTTATAATCATCAATTACAGGTATATATAGCTTCTCAATTTCAGAAGGAACAAGCTCCAACACACCTCCACCATAATATCTACCTTCTAATTCTGCTGTGATAGCAGTTAACGGGTTTAAGAAGCTACAAACTAAATTTTCAGCATTTGTGAAACTAGATGTAATACGATAGGCCGTATCAGTCGTATAAGCTCCGACGCTATTCAAAATTAGTCTAGGGGCCTCATGACAGCGCTTTAGCATCCCAATCTCTGTACTATAAATTGATGGAACTTTATACCAAGGCTTTCGTATACGACACTTATACCGTTCATTGAGCTTTTCCTGCTCTCCAAGTTGTATATAATTCTGAACACTTAAAGGAAGTTCATTGTAATCAGATTCAATATACAAAAAGTTTGTTGGAAGGTTGTTTAACTGGTTTGATTTATGCTGATTTTCATCATATAAAATACCTGGACAATGTTGGCTTTTACCAAACATTGGATGAGCATAAGCTGAAAGGTTGTATGTCTCTACGGTTTCGTTGTCTACTAAGAAGAATTTATTAGCTCCAGTTACAATACCAACATCTACTGTAGCTATAGTTTTAAATTTGTGAACTGATTCATGACTAATAATCTTATTAATTAATGAAATTTCACTTTTATTTAAGACTGCTTTAGTCCATTTACCCTCTACTGTTTCACCATTAATTCCTAATGTTTCATTGAATAATACCTCAGGACTTTTTTCCAAAAACTCAGAACCTTCGACACTAAGAATACCAACACCCTCAGATGGTATGCTGATATCGGTTTTTTTCTCTGCCATGATAATTACAGCACCTTGCAGAGTATTTTCAAACCAGATTTCTTTTGGATCTATGATCAATATCTTTGAACAAATTTCACCCATATAGCTACGCAAAGACTGAGCATGCATTACATTAATTATCTCAGATGGAATAACCATAGCCATACGCCCACCCTTGTTTAATAGAGCAAGCGTTGATAATAAGAAAGGAACCCAAGCATTCGTGTGTTTAGTAAATTTTTGATCTAGTTTTTTAAAAACAAGTTCTGCCTGTTCCTGAAATGACTTTTCTAAAAACTGATATCTAATGAAAGGAGGATTACCTATAACTGCATCAAATAATTCAATTTTTTTATCAAGTTGATCATTCGCCCATACTAAAAAATCGCCAGATGTAACACTAGCATTCTTGAATCCTAATTCTGTACACAGGTTAGATGCTTTTTGAACTTCAGTATCAAGCAATTCAAAACATGACAGTTCTATATTTTTGTCACACTTGTTGTTGTGTAAAGCTTGAATAAATACTCCATCACCACAACTTGGTTCAAGCACCGATTTAGGCTGCTTTTCCAATACCCATTTAGAAACAAAATCTGCCAAATTTTGAGGAGTATAATAACCGCCACGTAATTTTTGAGTGGTCTGATCTACTTTAAATTTCATTACGTTCCTTCAAAAAGCTTTTAATAAGTTCTGGCTTATTTTCCTCTATATGCTTATGCGCTTTATCAGTGAACCAGTCTTTCAACGTTTGCTGTTTATGAGCTAAGATCGAGTAAAGAGCTTTCTTTAATTCGGGGTCTACTTCCAGAACTATACGTCCTGATTCACCTTTTGCCATGATGTAACCTATATGATATCTGTTATGTTACATAGGTTACATAAATTTCATCTAAGGTAAAATATAATTTTAAGAAATTAAATTTAATTGATTGCTATTCAATCAATTATTTGTAGCTATATCTAAAAGTTTTTTTATTTAAAATAGCAACTCTTATCCGAAGCATGCATCTAGCTCACTATATAAATAACTCCTTTTAGAAGATCCTATTCATTTTATTTGAGCCGTTACAATACGTATTTAAGTTGTTATTAGAAAATTTTTTATGACCATTTATCATTTTTATATTGTTTTTCCAATAATTTAAAGCTTAATATTTGATTTTGTCACAAAATCAAAGAGGGCTTTTATGAATGCAAAAACAAAAGGTGGTTATAGGGAAGGTGCAGGAAGAAAGACCATTTATGATGAACCGACTAAGACTATTCGTGTACCAGTATCGCGTATTGTAGAGATTAAAAATTTCTTAGCGGGCAATAAAAAGCCTACTTTCAATGATGTAGCTTCTATTACCTTAATTAATCCTACAACATTTAAACGTATTCCTTTGGCTTCTGAAAAAGTGGCCGCTGGTTTCCCCTCTCCCGCACAGGATTATATTGATAAAACTTTAGATATGAATGAACACCTTGTGAAAAATGAAGCTACAACATTTGTTGTCAAAGTTGCTTCTCTTTCCATGCGTGACGCAGGCATTGAAATTGATGATGAGCTTCTAGTGGATCGTAGTCTTGAAGCTAAACACGAAGATATTGTTATTGCCTTAATTGACAATGAGTTCACCGTTAAACGGTTAATGGTTGAAGGTGATAAGTGTTGGCTTAAAGCTGAAAATCCAGATTATGACGACATTCACCTTAATGATTGCCAAGAATTATTAATATGGGGTGTAGTGACCTTTGTCATTAAGCCATTTAGGAAACATAAATAATCTAATCCTATTGGTCTAATCTACATGGAAAATCAAAATAAGATCTTTGCTTTGGTAGACATTAATAACTGTTATGTAAGTTGTGAACGTGTCTTTAATCCAAGCCTGAATAATAAACCAGTAATCGTATTATCTAATAATGACGGTTGTACTGTGGCTCGTTCACAAGAAGCTAAAGACTTAGGCATAAAGATGGGTGTACCTGTATTTCAACTCAAGGATCTTATAGAGCAGCACAACATTACAGTCCTTTCGAGTAATTATGCTCTATATGCGGAAATGTCCCGTAGATTTATAAAAGTCCTAGCTGAATTTGTTACACCTCAAGAACAAGAAATTTATTCGATTGATGAATGCTTTTTAGATCTAACTGCTTATGCTTCAAATTATGATCTAACTGCGTATGCTCATTTAATTCTGGATCGGCTCTCACGTTGGCTAGGTTAGAGGTGGTCCCACTTGTTTGAACAACTAAAAGCGTATTTATAAGTGATATTCCGCTCTAGTTAAGCCACCTTGTTTTGTTGGGGTAGCTGATCATAGTAAAACTCATTTGGTGTCATTTTGTCTAGACTCGAATGAGGTCGTTTCAAATTATAAAACTCAAAATATGCACTTAATTGCTTTTTCGCATCTGTGACACTGCTATAAGCTTTGAGATACACCTCTTCATATTTAACGCTCCGCCATAATCGTTCAACCATCACATTATCTACCCATCGACCTTTACCATCCATACTGATTTGAATGCCATTTGATTTCAATACATCAATAAATGCATCACTGGTAAACTGGCTGCCTTGGTCTGTATTAAATATTTCAGGTCGACCATATTTTTCAATCGCTTCATTTAAAGCCGAAATACAAAAATCCACCTCCATACTAATCGATACTCTATGCGCAAGTACCTTGCGGCTATGCCAATCAATCACAGCACATAAATAAACAAAGCCTTTTGCCATAGGGATATACGTTATATCCGTAGACCACACTTGATTACTGCGCTGAATAGCCAATCCTTTGAGCAGATATGGATATTTACGGTGAGCTTGATTAGCCTGGCTTAAATTTGGTTTGCAATATAACGCCTGAATACCCATTTTCTTCATTAAAGTACGTGTATGACGTCGTCCTATATGATGTCCTTGACGATTCAACAAATCACGCATCATACGACTGCCTGCAAAAGGATATTGCATATGTAATTCATCAATACATCGCATCAGCTTCAGATCTGATGCACTCACAGGTTTTGGGCGATAGTAATAACAACCACGGGAGACTTTCAGCAGCTTAGCTTGCTTAGATACTGAAATCTGAAGTGAGTCGTCGATTAACTTTTGTGGTTGAAGCGGCCCAGTTTCTTCAACACACCTTCTAAAAAATCAATTTCTAATGCCTGCTCACCGATTTTTGCATGTAGTTTTTTTAGATCGATGGGTGGTTCTGTTGGAGCTTTTGATTGATCGAAAGCTTGCGAGGAAGCTGAGATCAATTGATTTTTCCAGTCAATAATTTGGTTTTGATGAACATCAAACTCAGCACTCAATTCAGCAAGTGTTTTTTCTGCTTTAATCGCAGCAAGTGCTACCTTAGCTTTAAAATCATTTGAATGATTTCTTCTTGGTCTACGTGCCATAAAATACTCCATATATTGATGTTTATAACATCATTTGAGGAGCAGAATATCACTTATAGGAGTTGTTCAAATTTACGGATCCATCTCTCCGCACGGGGCGACGCTGGATAGAACACCAACCCGGCATAGTCCGCCCGCGCCGCGATGGTCGCATCGAGCGCCTCGGGTGTGCTGATCCCGCAAATCTTGATTTTCGCGGGCATGCGGTCAGTCGGGGTTCTGGATCAGCCGCACCAGCGTGCAGTCGGGATCGATCAGGTAGCCGATCCTCAGGCCGCTCGCCTCCAGTTGCGGAGCTTTGAAGCGCGGCCAGCCGGTGCTTTTTTCCTCGGCTCCCGCCGCGTTCACCAATGCCACCATGGCATCGAGATCATCCAACCGCAGGCAACAGCCGAACGAGCTCGTAGCTGGGTCGAGGTCAGGATAGGGGAAGAATTCGAGCTGCAAACCGCCGCGCTGCAGGATCATCCAGCCGCGATCCTTCCAACTCGTCGCAAAGCCCAGCTTCGCATAAAACGCCTCTGTCACATCGAAATCGCGCGATGGCAGATTGGGGGTGACGTGGTCAGCCATGGCTCAGCGCAGCTTGTCGGCCATGCGGGCCGTATGAGTGATTGCGGCGCGGCTATCGGGGGCGGAATGGCTCATCACGATCATGCTGGCCTTGGGGAACGCCGCACCAAACGCGCGCGCTGACGCGGCGTAGTGCTCAGTGTCGGCATCACCGAGATTGCCGAGCGACTTGGCCTTGCTGTCCTTGATCAGGCAGCCACCAAAAGCGATGTCGGTGCCGTCGATCCCAACGGTGATATTGTCACTGGTGTGGCCGGGGCCGGGGTAAAATACCTTGAGCGGGCCAAAGTTGGGCGCGGTTGCTGGTTCGACCCAGCCATTGGCGGCGAAAGTCAGGCTGTGTTGCGCCGCAACCATCCCCTCTTGCGGGGCAAGCTGGTTCGACAACGCATTGGCATAAGTCGCAATCCCCGCCGCATGCAGCGCGTCCATACCGCCCATCTTGTCCTGATGCGCGTGAGTCACCACCGCCAGCGCGACCGGCAGGTTGATCTCCTGCTTGATCCAGTTGAGGATCTGGGCGGTCTGGTCATCGGTCCAGGCGGTATCGACCACCAGCACGCGGCCGCCATCCCTGACGATCAAACCGTTGGAAGCGACTGCCCCGAAACCCGGCATGTCGAGATAGGAAGTGTGCTGCCAGACATTCGGTGCGAGCTGGCGGAAAACCAGATCGCCAAACCGTTGGTCGCCAGTTTCCATTTGCTGGCCAATCGTCGGGCGGATTTCACCGGGCATGCACCCGCTCAGCATCAATGCAGCGGCTAATGCGGTGCTCAGCTTCGCGACCGGGTGCATAATATTGGGCAATTCCATCAAGTTTTCCTTTTATTCAGCATTAAAAACCCCGCAAATGCGAGGCCTAGTAAATAGATGATCTTAATTTGGTTCACTGTAGCAAAAATATGGGGCGAATTCAAACATGAGGTGCGACAGTTTCAAAAGCCATATGATAATCAACAAGCTGAGCAAATTTCTCTAATGGTGTAAGCCAATCTAACGCCTTTCTAGGACGAGTATTCAGTGACATGGCAACTTGATTTAAATAATGCTGATCTGCCTGATTTAAATCAATCCCTTTAGGTAAATATTGCCTAATTAAACCATTCATATTTTCGCATGTGCCTTTTTGCCAGGGTGAATGTGGGTCACAGAAATATACATCTATGCCTAAATCTTCTTCGAGTATTTTATGTTCTGACATCTCACGTCCACGGTCATAGGTCAACGTTTTACGCAGTTCTGCAGGTAAATATTTCAGAGCTTCAGTTAAAGCCTTGCGCACTGATTCTGCCTTTGCATCAGGTAATGTTGCCAAGATACAGAGCCGTGTATTTCGTTCAATAAGTGTTGCTATCGAACTTTTATTGTCTTTACCTTTAATTAAATCAGCTTCCCAATGACCCGGTATTTTTCTTTCTTGAACTTCGGCTGGGCGCTCATGAATAGTTTTAATATCCTGTAATATAGAATCTTTTTTAGGTTCACCGTTAGCTTTTCGCTTTTTATTTTCATGACGTAGACAGGATAATAAGTCTTTTTTCAACTCACCCTTTGGTAATGCTCGTATCGTTGAATAAATCGTTGTATGGCTTACATTCATTGTTTGATCCAAATCAGGAAATGTCTTTAAACGCTTTGCTATTTGCTGAGGAGACCATAAACAACGGATCGCTTCAACAATAAATTTCCAGAGGATTGAATCGATTTTGAGTTTTCTGTGACCACGTCTACGTCTAGCGAAGGTGTTATCAGAAGCATATCGAGCTTGATAAACGTCATTGATGCTATTTCTTTTAAGCTCACGATAGATCGTACTAGGATGTCTTTTAATGAGTTCAGCAAATTTTCTGGCTGAAAAGCCTTCTTTTCTTGACTCAAGCATTAATGCAGTACGATCTTCAAAGTTAAGATGATGGTATGACAATTTTATATACTCCATAAACCCTTTAAATTAATTAGGTGGTTTATGTCGCACTTCAAGTTTTACTCTGCCAACTTTAAATCAGTGGCTCCACTAACACTCTTCACTTATTTATTTAAAATTTAGCGACGTTAAAAGACAATTAAGTATTTTTAGATAATGCTTAGAATCAATTCAATTCATCAAGTTTTAAAAAATAATTCCTTTTGTCAGGTCTATCATTTTTTAAATGCTTTAAAAATATTTTAGCAGTTTCCTCCGAGGCATCCTCTCTTAGGCAACGTTCAACAAAGGATATATCTACAAATTCATCAGCTAACCCAGCACGGCCAAGATCTAAAAAGTAAATTTCATTGAATTTATCTATAAAAATATTACTATCCGTGATATCGCCATGAGAAAAAACCAATCTTTCTTCAACACGAGTCTCAGTTAACTCATTCCATAGACTTAGGTAAGTTCTATGGTCTCCCCATAATTCAGCGTCAAAATCATCTTGATCTATATCGTCAAGGAGTTGGTTATCAATAAAAAATTTTGACTCTTTTAACCGATGATCAATGTTTGAAATAAATGGACAATCAATAATAGCAACTGAATTTAACAGATTGAGTGCCTCCTTATAGATAGCAAGCAATTCTTGGTCTGTTAAAAAAAGCGCTGAAATTGGTTTTGCATTGATCGCTTTAGTGATCATTAATTCAAACTGCTCATCCTGAAAAGTCATGATGAGTTCAGGCACCTTTAATTTCTCAGAGAGCCAACTCAACATTTTCGCTTCGCGAGAGACACTGTATGTGGTCTCTGTATATAAAGTGCTAGATCGCTTAAGAAAAAAAGTTTCATTATTTCGATTAAAAGAATAAACATCCGATGGCGACTGACCAATTTTATTTGGCTCTAAAACGCTGTTTCCAATAAATTGTTGAATAATATTGGGCAATTCCATCAAGTTTTCCTTTTATTCAGCATTAAAAACCCCGCAAATGCGAGAGAGGTGGTCCCACTTGTTTGAACAACTAAAAGCGTATTTATAAGTGATATTCCGCTCTAGTTAAGCCACCTTGTTTTGTTGGGGTAGCTGATCATAGTAAAACTCATTTGGTGTCATTTTGTCTAGACTCGAATGAGGTCGTTTCAAATTATAAAACTCAAAATATGCACTTAATTGCTTTTTCGCATCTGTGACACTGCTATAAGCTTTGAGATACACCTCTTCATATTTAACGCTCCGCCATAATCGTTCAACCATCACATTATCTACCCATCGACCTTTACCATCCATACTGATTTGAATGCCATTTGATTTCAATACATCAATAAATGCATCACTGGTAAACTGGCTGCCTTGGTCTGTATTAAATATTTCAGGTCGACCATATTTTTCAATCGCTTCATTTAAAGCCGAAATACAAAAATCCACCTCCATACTAATCGATACTCTATGCGCAAGTACCTTGCGGCTATGCCAATCAATCACAGCACATAAATAAACAAAGCCTTTTGCCATAGGGATATACGTTATATCCGTAGACCACACTTGATTACTGCGCTGAATAGCCAATCCTTTGAGCAGATATGGATATTTACGGTGAGCTTGATTAGCCTGGCTTAAATTTGGTTTGCAATATAACGCCTGAATACCCATTTTCTTCATTAAAGTACGTGTATGACGTCGTCCTATATGATGTCCTTGACGATTCAACAAATCACGCATCATACGACTGCCTGCAAAAGGATATTGCATATGTAATTCATCAATACATCGCATCAGCTTCAGATCTGATGCACTCACAGGTTTTGGGCGATAGTAATAACAACCACGGGAGACTTTCAGCAGCTTAGCTTGCTTAGATACTGAAATCTGAAGTGAGTCGTCGATTAACTTTTGTGGTTGAAGCGGCCCAGTTTCTTCAACACACCTTCTAAAAAATCAATTTCTAATGCCTGCTCACCGATTTTTGCATGTAGTTTTTTTAGATCGATGGGTGGTTCTGTTGGAGCTTTTGATTGATCGAAAGCTTGCGAGGAAGCTGAGATCAATTGATTTTTCCAGTCAATAATTTGGTTTTGATGAACATCAAACTCAGCACTCAATTCAGCAAGTGTTTTTTCTGCTTTAATCGCAGCAAGTGCTACCTTAGCTTTAAAATCATTTGAATGATTTCTTCTTGGTCTACGTGCCATAAAATACTCCATATATTGATGTTTATAACATCATTTGAGGAGCAGAATATCACTTATAGGAGTTGTTCAAATTTACGGATCCATCTCTGTTTACCGGCCTGTATTGGAATTGGGCGGACTAAAACAGAAGCAAAATTGGCTAATCATATCGCTAAAAAGAATAGTTATTTAAATGGTGTATGTAACCTTGTTTCAATGGACTATTGTTCGATTGAGGGCTTATATCAATCTATAGAAGTTAGTGAAGTATGGGGTATTGGTAGAAAGCATACTAAAAAGCTGAATAGCCTAAGCATTAATACAGTTCTAGATTTTGTTTGTGCTGCACCCTTAATGATTAGAGATCAATTCTCTGTAGTCATACACAGAACTCTATTAGAATTACAGGGAATTTCTTGCATTGAAATTGAGCAAAGTCCTAAAGCAAAAAAACAAATAATAGCAAGCCGTTCCTTTGGCCAGAAAGTTTATAGCTGTGAGGATCTTAAAGAAGCGATTACGCTTTATGTTCAGGATGCCGTAAGTCGTTTAAGAAGTGAAAATTTACTATGTGGCTGTATTATTAGTTTTGTTCAATCTAATCCATTTGATACTTCTGAGCCTTTTTATAATAAATCTTTGTCTTACGCTTTACCCGATCCATCAGACAATAGTTTATTACTTTCTAAAATTGCTACCTCAATGGTTGATCAGCTATACCAGAAGAATATTGGATTTAAAAAATGTGGAGTTATCCTCACTTGTCTTGAACCTAAAGCCACACATATTTATGACTTATTCACGGACATGAACAAGATAGAATCAAGTAATAAACTTATGGATTCACTCGATGATATACAGAATAAATTTGGTAAGAGAAAAATAGGATTAGGTGCCAGTATGCTACCTGATAGAAATTGGAATATGTCACGTAATAAGCTGTCTCCCAATTACTTTAAATGGGATCAACTTATGAGTGTTAAATAATTAGTCATGACTAAGATAATTTTTTTGCATGTGACTTGCCACCTGGCTAAAAGGAATAACAGGAATTGAAATTAAAATATGCAGCGTTTATAGCTCTTTTAATAGTAGTGTCTGTTATGGCCTTTAAACAGGTTTATAACCCTTACTTTGATCAAGATAAAGAAGTAAAGACGTTTAGCTTTAATGGAAAAAAATTAACGGCTCTGTACCTATATAGGGAGCATGATCAAGAAATAGGTTTTAAAGAAAATCCTTCATTAAAGCCTTTAGTTTTTACGTGGAAAAAGCCGATTTATACCTGTTTTAATATGGTCAATGTACCTTATGACTTAGAGATATTTTTCTTTAATGCAGATAAAAAAATTATTGGGTCGGCTGTAATGGAAAAATTTTCCCAAAAGCAGTACTGCCCCAAAGAAAAGATTCAATTTGCATTAGAAAGAATAAAAACTTAGATTTTTCAATCTAGTCTTTAGTATCTTTAAAATTTTTTGAATAGTAACTGTATGGATAAAGAGTATAAAATATGTCTTTAATGTCGATACTGAAATCATCAGATCCTAAGTGCAAAGAAGTAAAAGAAATTATAAAAAGTGTCGCACCCCAAAAAAAAGATTTCAAAACTTACAGTGGTATTCCTCCTTTTACTAATTATGAAGTTATGAGTGAACATAAATTAACGAGTAGTTATGATTCAGGCTTGGTTGGTACAGCATTTGACTACTTATCTAAAATAATTTGTGCGTACTACACGAATACTGAATTGAGTGCTAAGGAATTTGAGCAACCTAAAATTATCAGCTTTCTAGAGGAAACTAAAAACAAAAGCATTTTGGTATTGTATAAAAAAATTCAAAATCACATAGATTTTCTACTAGCTAATAAATCAAACGATTTAGAACTAAATGAAGAATTTATTGGTGGAATTATTCTTTTGGCTAAATTAGAAAATCTATGGCGATCTGGATTTCTACCAGTAGCAACAAAGAAAGACATACTAAAACCAACGGAGAAAGTGGTTTACGAAGATATATCTTCCCTAGTCAAAAATTTTGATAATGTATTCATTAAGAATGGTCTTATTAAGCCTGATAGTCTGATCACATACAATCCCAGATATTCTGCAAATATCCGTGTTGCACTAGGTGGGATAGATGCAGATATTTGTATTGATGAAACACTATATGACTATAAAAGTACAAAAAATCATGGATTTATGATTAAAGACAGTATGCAAATCACATCGTATTACTTATTCTATTTAATGGATCGAATTATGTCGTCAACAGTGCAGATGCAACGACACAGAATAGAACGAATTGCATTATATAAAGCTAGGTTTGGCCAAATTGAATATTTTGATGTTAAGCATATACCTGAAAAAGATTTAAAATATGCAATTTCTGAGCTTAATAGGATGTTCAAATTAGGTATGCCCGCTCAGAAAATTAAGGATTTTTAAAGGGCACTAAAGCACAGTATTGCGCCTTATCCTTCCCTTATATTATTAACGGTCTTGCTCTTTCCCCTTGTTCTTTCCGTGTTGAAGATCTAGCTTATTAGGTTGAATCTGTGGCTGTGACATTGGTTTTTTAACTTCTACCTGTTTCCGTAAATAGTCCACTAGATCAACTGCTAGTTTTCTATCTTGCGGATCTGGTGACTGTGATAGAGCTTTAGTAATTTCCTTGTAATGCGTCAATGCTTCTTTTTCTTGCTGTTTAGCTTTCTGGACACGTTCTGGACTGGCCTTATTTTTACCATATCGCTTAAACGATTTGCCCTGCTCTTTCATTTGTTTAACTGACTGCTTATCACTTCTATTTTTTTGAAGCCTAGCTATACGTTTTGTCGCATTCGCTTCAATCCCTCTAGATCTTAATTTTTCAGCAAAACTTTCTCGCCATTCCTGAAGGTCAGCCTTCCTAATATTTAACCGATCACCTTTTTCAGAAACAGCTTTAACAACAACATGCACATGCGGGTTTTCACTTGGATCTTTTGAAGGGTCATTGGTAAAGGTATGCTGCACCAGCATATATTTATGGTCTTTAAAATGTTCCTCTGCAAATTCTTTTGCAGCATCATAAACGCCTTTTTCATCCGTACCTTTCGGCATAGATAACACAATATTAAAAGCCTGCTTATATTTAGATTCTTCATCAGAAATAGGTGTACCTGACATTTGCCAATCTTCAGCAGTATCTTCTATATCATCCTTACCATTAACTTTATTTCCGTCCTGATCAATTCCCTCTAATTGCCCATTCCGTGTGATATATCCCATGTGGGCTTTCACCTTCCCCATAGAATTACCTCCACCAGTAACCTTGACCATTACTTCAGGGGTCTTTTTACTGATTCTATTTAAAGTTGCCTTAACGCTATTTGGAGATGATTTAGGGGCTGATTTAGCTGAATGGCCAGATCCATTTTTAGGCTTAGACAGATCATTTAAAAAAGTATCTAAACTTTGGGTCTGATTAACACGCTTAACTTTAGATCCGTTAAGTAGCTGCTCACCATGAGCAAGCAAAGTGCTTTGCACTTCTCTGGTAGTCTTACTGCTTCCGTTAGCCATTATTCCCACCTCTTTTTATTGCGCTCTAATAGAGTGAAAACATGCCTAACTTGAGCTTTTACTAGCTGATGCACTCGCTCGACAAATTCTCTATCGTAAGACTCATAAATACCCTGATTCATATTCTTAGCCATTTGGTTTAGGTTTCTACCAATCGCCAAAAGCTGACTATTTGATTCGCCAAGTTTAAGAGCTTCTTCCTGGCTAAAGAATATTGAATCTTTTGTGACATTAGCTGTTAAAACCGAAATGATATATTGATTCGGTTTCATACCGACCTGTGCTGCTTTTTCATTAATGGCTTTCATCAAACTTGGTTTAAGCCGTAATTCTTTGCGTGATGTTTTTTCAAATACATCTATAACGTCTTGCGTTTTTTCTATTTCAGATAACTTTTCCTTGATCATTTTTTTGAGCAGGTTGTCTGGATCTACTTCTTCAAACTTAGCTAACTGATAGATTTTTTCGGCTAAGTCCTTTTCAAGATTCAAGGAAAAATCTTGTCCTGAATATTCTGGATCATTCTCTTTTTGATAAGAAAGTTCTAACGCTTTTTGGAAAGGTGCGCCTTTCTTAATTCCCTGTTTTTCACACTTTGCCTCCCACCAATCAAGCACTGCCCGATCAACTCTGAAAAAGATTTTATTGTCTTTAGTCATGAATAATTCCATAAGCAAAGTGATATTTTGCTTATCCCATTTTATCAACTGGGTGACAAAATGGCAATTTTAACGGCTGCTGCCTATCCTGCCCTAGATTATATACCTTCTTTTTTCCCTCTTTTCTCCTTAGTCATGACTAAGGGTAATCAAGCTAGGTGGTCGGGATAACCCGCCCAAAAAAAAACCTTGCATAAGCAAGGTCTTTTTCAATTGATAGGTTTAGGCTTCTTGTAAATACTCGATTTCAAGGCTGCTGCAATCTACAGATACCTCTGTTCCATCTTCGTATTTGATCCATGCAAAACCCAAAGAAGTAGGCTTTTTATTTAGCATCAGGTTCGCTTGTCGGCCGTCATGAATAACAACTAAAAGCGGTTTTTTGATTTTGTCTGGATCTTCTTCTTTAGCTTCTGGCTGCTCTTTCTGATTCGATTGATCCATCAGTTTTTTAACTTCTGGTTCTTCTGGTTCTTCAGTCGCTTCAGCTTGATCATCCCCCTCAAAATTGAAAGATTCATTATCATCAATAATGGCGGTTTGCTCTTGGCTTTCTTGCGCCTGTGGTTCTTGATCTACTTCAGTCACTTCAGCTTGCTTAGGTTCTTTTAACTTTTTAGATAAAGCCTGAACTCTAGATCTGATAATGTCCTGACCATTCTCTAAAGATTCATCCACCCAAGCGTTTACTTCTTCAGGGAAGGATTCCCAAAGTTTGCGTAAGTCATACAAAGTCTTTGGAGATTTAAAACCTGCATCATAAGCCTTAGATAAGCATTCTGGCATATCTACTAAAGCTAAGTGAGTAGAAATGAAAACAGGATCTTCATTTAACTTTTTAGCGATTACGTTTTTCTTCTCACCTTGCTTAATTTTCTTTTGGATGAAAAGTGCAAGCTCAATAGGTGAATGGTTAAGGCGTTCTTTATTCTCCATGACTTGATCATAATCATCATGATCATTATCAACAAAAGCAGGGATAGTTTCCTTGCCAGCCATCACTGAAGCTCTAAAACGTCTAGCTCCATAATTGATGATCCACTTGCCTTGTTCTGTTGGGTGGGGTTTAACACTAATTGGTGTTTTAACTCCACGAGCCTTGATTGATTCGACCATTTTTTGCATCTGATCTTCTGGAAACTCAACACGCGGCTGATCTGGATCTTCAAGAATATCTGTAAGTGGAATCTGTTTAGGTGTTCCGTCTGCTACTGGTGCAGAATTACCTAGATCAATACCTTCCAAAGCTGATAAATCTAACATTCCTTAAATCTCCATAAACTTGTTAATGCTTTCAAAAACTGTTTTTAATTCAGCCCATGCGGTAAAACCGCTAGTTTTACCCAATTTATTTGTAGGTATGCCTTGCGCTTGCGCTTCAGCGATTGCAGTCGTTTTTTTAACGAAGGCATAGCTACCGTCTGAGTTTTTGATCAGGTACTTTGAAAAATGCTGAACAATAGCTTTTAGGTTGTCTTTCTGAAATGGAGTTGGTTCAACAATATTCGGAAGGATGCCGATTAATTTTAAATTTGGGTTTAGCTTTTGATTAATCGCTTGGATCTGCTTGAGTAATCCACCGATGCCGTCAATAGCTTCCTGATTCAATTGAATTGGACTTAAAACATAGTCACTAACAATTAATGAAGCTACTTGGCGAATGTCGGGATTTGGATTGGTATCAATCAGGCAAACATCAAATAAAGAATCAACTGATTTTAAAAACTTCTGGTAATTGGTGGCAAAGTTGTTATGCAAAGTGCCATTTTTTTCAATAGCTGTTAATTCTGGTGTTGCTTGTACCAAAGTAAAGGCTTCAGGATTTGAAATAGTTTGATCTTCTTTGGTCAGCATGTCGAATGCAGATACATTAGCTACAGTCACAGCCCCGCCAGTAATCAATGCTTTTGTAGTGTTCTTCTGGTGGTCTAGATCAATGACTAATACACGCAAGCCCAAAGAATTTAAATAGTGTGCATACTGGCAAATGATTGCAGATTTACCCACACCGCCCTTTTGATTTGAAGCAACAACTTTTTTCATATTTCACCTAGTTTAATGGCTTATTAAGGGTCGCCCTATTGCGTCCTTATGCTGTATATTCTAACGTCCACCTGTGGACATTGCAAGCATTTTCTTAGTCATGACTAAGTTTTTTATCATAAAAAAATCCTCCCATAAAGGGAGGACGTAAATTAAAAATCTTCAGGATAACCGATTGTTATGACTGGCTCTCCTTGATCTCCACCATGAACGTGCAATTCTAAAATATGATTTCTCTTGCGACCTGCGCCTGTGATAATCACAGTAAAACGTACCGCACTAGGGCTTAGGTGTGTCTTATATGCTCGGCTCATCCATAAAATGTCATGAATAACGCCCTCTAAGTCATTAAGCCATTTTTCATTTTTTACCGCCTTATCAACTACCGCCCAAAGCGCAGAAGTGAAACAGATAGGATGCTTATAATGTTCTTTTGCCAGTCCATCTAATTTAGGACTAAGAGAATTGATTGCAACTAAAAAACCATCTTCAATGGCTTGCTGACGTGTGTAAACTGAAATGTATTGTTCCATGATTTTTACCTGTTTTATTTCAGGTCGCCCGATGCGTCCTGATAAAGTCATTATATCAGTCCACCTGTGGACATTCAAGCAAAAGCTTAGTCATGACTAATTTTTTATAGGGAAAATTGAGTAGAAAAATATCCGTTTTAATACCTGGCTAAACCGCTTTTCAGATGCTCTTATTTGCGATTCTTAGGCTGCTGACTGCCTTTTTTATATATGAAGCTAGGTTATCCTAGCACCGACCTGAACAGGCCAAAATGAGCGTATATAAAGCAGAACAGATAGACAATTTTTTATGTTTTTTAGGCAAGCTAAAAACCAAAAAAATCGCCACCAAAAAAAACCTCCCATTGTGGGAGGTCTAGCTTAAACGGCTAAGTTATAAGTAATTCTGTAATCTTCAAAATAACCGTTTTCATTATCTCCCCTTCTGATTCTTTCAATATGAGTAACATTGTGGGCTACTCGGCAACTAATCATGATTTTTTCAATTTCTTGAAATAGTGTTTTTTCATCAAAGATTGGAAACCAAATATTATTGTTAGATCCAGTTAAAACCTCATGACCGCAAAAATGAACCAGTTTACCTGTAGGATAGTTTGTAAAGATTGCAACTATTGAAGCTCGCATAATTAATTCCTGTTTTATTTCAGGTCGCCCGATGCGTCCTGATAAAAATCATTATATCAGTCCACCTGTGGACATTCAAGCAAAAACTTAGTCATGACTAAGAGAATTGATAAAAAAAGCCCCCTTTCGGGGACTTATTCATTAAGCGGTTAAAAGTTGTCTTTCTTCTGCCATTCTGGTTTTTTTAACTTTCTGGCTGCCGTGTAACTCTCGCATTTGATCTAAAGTCATTCGACCTCGACCATTTGATTTTTTACCAATGAAAACCCATTTACATTGCACTCGATTCCATACAAAACCCGCTTCTTTTAATTTGTCTTTGTGCTGCTTAGTATCACCAGAAACCCAAACCCAAACGCCAATAATTTCAATATCTAAACCATCCAGATTGATAATTGCATCAATAGCCTGTTTTACTTTTTTCTCAACTTCAGAGTGTTCTGAACGGCTTGACCAGAAACCACGCCCATTTTCGGAACTATCTTGATACTGATCTTTTGAAGCTTCATTAATAATGCGATTTAAAAGCTGTTCATATTCGCTGTTAATCTCCTGCATAACTTCGGTTTTACCGCCACGATCAGGATGATTTTTAAAAGCTAGTTTTTTGTACTGAAGTTTTAACTCGTCTAATGATGTAACTGATGAAAAATGTTTCATGTTTAAATACCTGTTTTATTTCAGGTCGCCCGATGCGTCCTGATAAAATCATTATATCAGTCCACCCGTGGACATTCAAGCAAAAACTTAGTCATGACTAATTTTTTTAAATGATATAAATTCATAAAAAATAGCTATTTAAGTATTTTGTCTGGTCTGCTTTTCTAATGCTTATATTTGCGTTTCTTAGGCTGCTGATAGCCTTTTTTTACCCTATGTCTAGTTACCCCACATTAAACACACAAACACCCTAAAACGAGCTTAAAACACACAAGATGAACAACCTTTTTTCCCTTAGTCATGACTAAGAATGTATAAAAAAATCCCCTTTCGGGGATCTCTTTTAAATTGGACAAGAATTAAAAATTTTATGGAATGGATCATTCCTATAAGCTGTCACTCTATACGCTTTAAGGCGTTTTTTAGTGTATGGCTCAAAGGTCACTAAAAAGTGTGAGAATAGCCCACCTCCCAACTGTTCGGGCAGCATGAACATTTCAAAGTTAAAACCTCCATACGTGCGGGCAGGGGGAAGGATATTAAACTTTTCATCATATTCAGTTAGTGAAATTTCAATCGGTTCTAAATAGTTATTCTCTTTCTGAAAGAAATCTTTTTCAGTCATAACTGAAGCAGCAGCAAAGCTTTCTCCATAACTGTTTTGTAATTCTAGTATTAATTGACCTACATTCTTTTTAGTAAGACAGCAAACATATTGATCATTAAGATTGTCTAAGTAACCAAAAAAATGGACTGATTCAACTTCAGATTTCTTTAATGTATAGACTAAAACTAAATCCTGATTCATAACTAAATACCTGTTTTATTTCAGGTCGCCCGATGCGTCCTGATAAAAATCATTATATCAGTCCACCTGTGGACATTCAAGAAATAACTTAGTCATGACTAAGAAATAAAATAATGTTTAGTTAAGATCCCTAGAGGTTATATCAGAGCAAAGTGTCTACTTTGCGAACTGGTGCAATCAGTTAAATTTTCCCTTCCCTGATTACCATTGCAAGGGGCAAGCGAAGCCGACAAAATCTGTGATTTTGTCGAGCTGACCGCAGCACCGCAACTGCTCCCATTTGATCTAAAACGGGATACCTAAAGCCAGCCCGCATGGGTGGCGACCAGATAGCATAGAAAACTAAAAAATGTAGGAGGTAAGTAAGGCAAAAACTAAATATTTAAAAACTAATCAGCTAGATTTATTGGCAAAATATTACAGGTTTGGCCAAATCCTGGGAAACATTAAGTTATTGTTTTTATTATATGGTTGTAAATTGAAATTCTAAAAAAATGGCAAAATATTCCACTTAGGCTAAACGTAAACTTTTAGTCATGACTAAGGTATCAATTAGCTAATTATTAAATTTTAATATTTGGATGCGAATAGAAAAGATACTTTTTATATAGATTAATAAGAATTTTTGAAGGTTTTAAATTGAACCACCATATTGTCTTAAATTAGCGAAGTCTGTTTAAGACAATATGGGGGGTATGCTTTTTAGATATTAATCCTGATCGTCCGTGTCCTGATTGTCTGTGTCCTGATCGTTCTTGTTATCATTATTGCTATTGGTGATAATCCCTCGTTTTGCCTGTAACCAGAAGTAATAATCCATATCTATCGGCTTATGAGCATTAAGCTTATCTAACTTTTCAGTTAATAGAGTTCTCATGATTACCTTAGAAGTATCCTCGTCTAGATTACCTAAGAAATATCCGTAATCATTTAAAAATTCTTTGCAATTTACTAAGGTGCTGATTTGTTTTGGAGATACCTTTACTGGTGGTTTGAAATGCTTAATACGATCAGGTGCTTTAAAGTGTGATCCATCATCACTAAATGGAATTGCAGCAGCCAGATAGCCCTTTTTCATTTTATCTATAAATTTGATGTGTCCTTGCTCTTTATATTCAGTTTTCATGCTAAAAATAAACTTAATAGCAACTACTTCCTTTCCGTTTTTTACGTTCTCAAAACTGACATTAATATTGCTAAGTTCGTTAATTTCATCCTGAGCCACATTCAAAACACGGTTTTTAAAATTGGCCAACTCTTTATATTTATCCTCACATTCAAGCATCCATCTTAATTCTTCCAGATCAATAGTGACCTCTGATGTACGCCACATATAGCTCATTAAGATCCGATACAAACGAAGGGAATAGCTCGAATTAAATAAGATAATATGCTTCAGTTCATGGCTACTAAATGACTTAGTTTTTTCATCTACTTTCTTAACTAGATCATAGAAATACTCAAAAAATTCTTTTGCGAATCTAACCTTAATACATTTAGTTGCTTTGTCATAATGGCAATAAGTCATCATCGGAACTTTAGCAGGTTCGTCAGATTCCCCATCTTTAACCAACATAGTTGGGTTATCAAATTTTGTATAAATACGTTTTAAAGCAGTTTCAGCATTTCGCTGAATTTCACGTTTATCTGTTGCAGTAAGCACTTCCTTTCTAGCCATTGGGGAGGTCAATTCTCCAAAGTTTTCGCTGCTCACATAAATGAAGTCGTCATGAGTAATTGAGGTCTTATTTTTAAGCTCATTCTTTCTCACGATGATCATTGCACAGTACATAAGCTTCTCAAGATTGAGATCAATGCTATATCTGGCAGTAGGAAAATCATTGCGGGTCACAACTAAATCGGTCAATTTTGCCCTTGTATTAGATTGTGTATAGTCCTCTAAGCCTTGTGAGCCAATAATTTTCTGCATTTTTTTGTAAATCCGTTATTCCTTTTGAAATCATTATAACTATACAAGTATATTTATCAAGTATAGTTATTAATTAAGTTTATAAGATATTGTTTTTAAAATATATATTTATTAAAAATCAGTAAAATTACTTTATAACCCTGTAGTAGTATAAATAAAATAAATGTTTTTCCTGTTTAAGTATTTTCTTTTATTTCAATTAGTTACGCTGCGACAAAACGTATGGCTATTTTTAACACAAAAACCAGTTAAAAAATATTCAATTTTGAATATTTATAACTATTATATAAATATCAATAACTTACGCTGCGACAAAACGTATAGTTATGATTTTAAGCCTATACAAATATCTTTTTTAGCACCAAAAAATAAAAATCGTTCTTCAATATAATTATTTATATAAAACAACAACTTATCAGATTGTTAAGAATCTAGTTAATTCCTGAAAAATATATATAATCGTATCCAGTACGCATAATCGCAGGTTTGCGACAAAACGTATAGTTATGCGGGGAAGTTGCGACAAAACGTATAGTTTTGAGATTGCAGCATGGATTAAGGCTAAAAAATACGCAAAAATATAATAAGTTAGAGCTAAACACCTAATTAATTACTGATTTTTAAGAATAATTTAGCCATTTTTTGTATACTGTTGATAAGTCTGTGGATTATTTGCGACAAAACGTATAGGTATGTGACAAAACGTATAGTTGTAGCGACAAAACGTATAGTTATAGCGACAAAACGTATAGTTATAGCGACAAAACGTATAGTTATAGCGACAAAACGTATAGTTATAGGCTTGTAAACTTATGTTTTACAAAAAGAAATTAAGGCTCTTAAACTGTTCTAAACACTCCTAAACTCTATTTAAACTCTTTTTAAACCCGATTCTAGTTTTTTTTAAAAAGTTTTTAGAAATGTTTAGAAGATTATTAAAGTGATATTTACATGACAAAAAGGGAAGGGATCTAAAAAAAATATGAGCTTTGATATATACAAACTTTTTACAAAAGTTTTAAATTATTCATTAAAGTTTTAAACTTTTTGATATATATTAAAAGCGTTTAAAAATAATTGATGTTTTTGTGTCTTTTACACACAGTTACACTTCAGTTACATTTTTAAATTAATTATATTTTGTAAGAATCCGCACTTCACTTTTAAAAACTAGGGATCTTGCAGAAATGGCTTTAACGATGAATGACTTGAAAACAGTCGATGACTTCAACGCCAATAACTATGGTGTTGAAATTGGTATGAACGAGCAGTTCCAATATTTTGTGACTGTTAAAGTAAATGATGTTGATCACATCATTCATACTGCATCAGGAAAAATTCGATTCACACGGAATTTACCCTTCTTGATTCAAGAGATTTGTTCAATGTGCAGCAATGCCAAAACAATATCTCTAAACTTTGAAGGCAAGTTATTCGTACTGGAAAACTCATCTAAATAGAGTGACTACTTGTGTATAAAAAATTTATTTTAGGTTTAACTTTAGCTAGTGCATCTGCCTTAGTTGCAGCTAAAGATGAAAATTATGGCTGTCGTGCTTTTATGTGCTTTGCTGGCGGTCTTAATGTTTCTGAATGTCAGTCTACAATTAGTGACGTAAAAAAAGATCTGGCTAAAGGTAAAGGCTTTCCTCACTGTTCATTCGTCAGCAGTAATCAAGACGGATCTGTTGGAGGTGGAGAAGGACAACCTAAAATTTCATCTTATACACATAATAAAAGAGTTTATCTGTATGTAGATGACAAGTTAGTCACTACAGTTAAAAAGTCCTAAGTTTTTGCAAGAAAAAAGCCTGATTTAATCAGGCTTTTTTTTCTTGTAATTGTTTATAGAAAATTCTTAAAACTTCTTTGACTGCTACACTTTTTCCGTGTTTTTCCCCGCCATAAATATCTTTTAAATATTCTAAGGCTTCCAGTGCTTCAACATCTTCAGGAACATCCATATTGAAATAAACTGAAAGTGGAGTTTTGGTAGTAGGCTTTTTTCTATATCTTTTTCTGCGATCTAATACCTTTCCTTCTGTTTCTGTTCCTAGTTCTTCAGTCATAACTTATCCCATTTAATAAATGTCCACAGGTGGATATTAAGTCCTTTTTAAATAATTTACTACTTATATCGGGTCGCCATTTATGAGAAGTAGCATTGCAATAGTATGTTTTAACGTGGGGTTATAACCCTTTTAATAACCTCATATTATGTACTATGTACTATTTAAATCCCGCTACTAGATCAAATGGGAGCAGTTTATTTTCTGCGGTCGCCATTTAAAAAGCACAGCTTTTTAAAGCTCACTTGAAAATCAACGGTAATCAGGGAAGGGAAAATTTAACTGATTGCGTCAGTTCGCAAAGTAGACACTTTGCTCTGATATATGTGCTATGGATCTGGATTAGATAGGTAATATAGATGCCTGGATAAACGCTGCAGCTTTTATCCAAGCATCGAGGTTTTTAGTCATGACTAAAGCAGAATTTAGCTAAAATATTTAAAATTTCTTTAAATTATTTAAAAAAACTTTACCAAGATTACCTAAACTGATGATAATGCACCTTTGTTATGGGTGCTTTAAAAGGTTTTATGGATGACTGATTTTATAAATATTGATCCTGATTTTTCTATTTCAGAGGTGGTGCTAGAGGAATCTAATAAACAAGGATTTATTAAAGAGTTAATTATTAATGAATTTGAGGGTGGATTTTTTATCACAGCAAAACTGGCATGGTCAGGCCAAAAGGTTTGGACTTTAACAACAAGACGAGAAAAAGATAAAGCTAGGATCTTTAAGGATCTGACTAGGCTTAATGATTTCTTGAAAGAAAAAATTTATACAGAAGAAGTAAAAATAATAAGAATCAAGTAAAAAAATACAAAAGCCCTTTCCAATATGGTATATTTTGGATTGTATTCTTTAAAGCTCTAAGACGGGATTTAAGAAAATGGCTATAAGTTTAAATAAATATGGAAATTTTTTAAAATTTTTTCTAGTTATTTCATGTGTTTATCTTGTGTGCTTCATGCCACAAGATGCACTGCTTTTAGAAATCCTTGTAGATTTCACTAAATTTCAAGTAGTTGCTTTCTTATATTCATCTTTTCTTTGTGGGCTTTCGAGTTTCCTAAATTTCACAATTTGGAAATAACCCATGAATCTTGTAATCGTTGAATCTCCTAACAAATGTTCAAAAATTGGAAGTTTTTTAGGATCTGATTTTAAAGTTGTGGCCAGTGTTGGCCATGTTCGGGATCTACCAAGAAAAGGCTTAGGTATTGATATAGCCAATGATTTTGCAATGGAATATTCATTTATTCCTGATGCCAAAGTTAATGACAGAACTTTTGACGGTGGCGAAAAACGTATTGAAAAAATAAAAGCCTTTTTGAATAAAGCAGACAAGATTTATTTAGCTACCGATCCAGACAGGGAAGGTGAAGCTATTTCATGGCATTTAAAAGAATGTTTAGGTCTGGAAGATGGTCAATTTGAACGAATAGAATTTAATGAAATTTCAGAAAAAGCTATTAAAGAAGCCATTAATAATGGGCGTGGTTTAGATTATCAGCTTGTATATGCTCAAGAAGCACGTAGGGCTTTAGATCGTCTGGTGGGCTATCTAGTTTCCCCTATTGCATCTAATCTTATGGGTCAGCCTTCATCTGCGGGGCGGGTACAATCTCCTGCTGTTTTAATCGTTGTCCTTAGAGAAATCGAAATCCAGAAATTCAAAGTTACTAACCACTTTGGCGTTAATTTGAGTTTTGATAAAGAGCCTAAAAAATGGATCTCGCAATGGGTTACAACGGAATTTGTAACTGAGGATCAGCCTTATGTTTTAGATCGTTCCTTAGCTGAAGAAGTTGCAAAAACTAAGAAAGTTAAAGTTTTAAACTGCACTGAAAAAACAGAGTATTCAAATGCTCCTTCTCCTTTCTCTACAGCCCTACTTTTACAAGCTGCTAGTGTAGCGTTAGGCTTTAGCCCTCAACAAACAACCAAAGCAGCACAGGCATTATTTGAACAAGGGGCAATTACTTACATTCGGACTGACGGCCTAAACATAGCTGATGAAAGTGTAGAAGAAATCTTTGCTTATGCTAATGAACATCAATTTTCTTTACCTGAAAAGCCTAATAAGTTTAAGGAAAAAGATGGGGCGCAAAACGCCCATGAAGCAATCCGACCTGTTCACATAACTGATAAAGATCTAGGAAAGTCACCAGAACAAAAAGCTTTATATCAATTGATTTGGGAACGTACTATTTCAAGTCAATTGGCCAAAGCTGAATATAAAGCCGTTACTTTGGAATTACTGTCTGAAGATGGAAAATATAAGTTCCATGCTAAAAGCCGTGAGCTAATAAAAAAAGGGTGGATGGTTTTTGGTAAAGACTGCCTGAATGAAGATGAAAACGAGCCTTCAGGCGTGGTGCCGGTCTTAGAAGTTGGTTCTGTAGTTGATGTTGAAAGCGGTGAAGTTATTGCAAAACAAACTAAGCCACCAAAACGCTATACAGAAGCTTCACTAATTAAAAAATTGGAAAGCTGCGGGATTGGTCGCCCTTCTACTTATTCATCAATCATGGCCAATATTCTGAATAAGGGCTTTCTGGAGGTAGAAAAGAAAGTCTTAAAACCAACTAAATTAGGGAATGATTTAATTGGTAGTCTGTTAAAAGCTAAATTTAGCTTTCTGGATCTGCACTATTCAAAAGAGATGGAGTTGCAGCTAGATAAAATTGCATCTGGTGAAACTTCATATAATTCGGTTGTTTCTGCCTTATACACTCAACTTGCTCAAGAGCTAAGTACAGCTTCAAAGCTGACAGCTATAAACGCAATACCTTGTCCAAAGTGTAAAAGCCAATTAAAAAAATTTAAGAATACTAAAACCAATCAATTTTTTTGGATTTGTAGCAATGAGGACTGTAAGCACTCGATGGATGACGACAAGGGTAAACCAGTCGAAAAAGTTATTCATTCATGCCCTAAATGTAAAACAGGTCGCTTAAATAAATTCCAAAATTCGCAAACTAAAGAATTTTTTTGGATCTGCAATGATCAGGAATGTAAGCACTCGATGGATGACAAGAAAGGTCAGCCAGTAGAGAAAATCAAATATCCTTGCCCTAAATGCTCAACGCCATTATTCAGATCCAAAAAAGAAGGTAAAGATCCGATCTGGTTCTGTCCTAATCGGGAAACAGATTGCAAAGTCTTTTTGCCTGAAGTTAATAAAAAGCCACTTCTTGAAGTCTATTCATGTCCTCAATGTGCCAGTGATTTAAGACGGATCAATGGGGCAAATGGCTATTTTTGGGGGTGTACCAACTATAAAAATGGGTGCTCCGCTACTTATCCAGATCAAAAAGGTAAGCCAAAATTTGAGGTGAAAAAGTAATGATTGATTTCGTAGTTTTGGCACAACAATGTGCGCCACAAGTTGATGTAAATATTGCGTCTGCAATTGTTAAATCTGAATCCTCATTTAATCCTTTTGCGATAGGGGTTAATCGTGCCGCAGGTCTTAAAAAACAGCCGACTAGCTATGAAGAAGCTGTATCTGTGGCCAAAAGATTAATTAGCCAGGGACGAAATATTGATGTTGGTTTTGCTCAAATTAATAGTGCTAATTTCAAAAGATTAAATCTTAGTGTCGAGCAAGTTTTTGATCCCTGCACTAATCTAAGCGCAATGCAATTTATCTTTAATGACTGCCGAAATAGGGCAAAAGGCAAAGATATTTATAAAGCTATGTCTTGCTATAACACTGGCAACCATTCATCAGGATTTAGAAATGGGTATGTAGCGAAAGTATCAAGAAATTTGAATTATTTTGCTAATGGTTCACTCAATACCATGCCTGTAAAATTCAATCCTCCCTCACCTCCTATGAATAGCTCAGAACAGCTTGCATATTTTGCTACTAATGCAGATATGCCTAACTCCAATGGATATACCGAAAATACAGAACTTCAAAGCCTTCCAGTAGTGGAGAAACGGCCTTCATTTTTCTTAACTAACGGCACAAATATTAAAGAAAAAGAAAAAAGTTTAAAATCTTCTATGATCTTTTAAAATATTTTCAAAAAGTTTAAAACTTAGTGTAATATATTAAATATACAGTACCAATGAACAATATTTGATTTTCCAAAAATATTGTTCTTGGTACTTAATGCGCTAGGTCTTAATTGCTTCACTTGGAGAAAATAATGAAAGCAAATCAAACGCAAATAACAACGACTAAAACGACTGGTATCAAAGCAAGCGTATTGATGTTGTTCATGACGTTAATCTCAAGCCCTGCTTTTGCTCAAATCTCAAAAGTTAATACGGTTATGGCTAATGTTCAGTCAGTCTTAGCGGGTGTGGCTGTAACTGTATTTACCATCACTATCATGTGGGCTGGCTTTAAATTGGCTTGGCAACAAGCGAAGTGGTCAGACATTTCTAACATCGTTATCGGGGGGATTTTGGTAGGTGGTGCTGCGGGTATCGCTGCTTGGCTGATTAACTAATGTCGAATTTTTCTGATCCAATTTTCAGGGGTTGCACTCGTCCTGCCATGCTTTTTGGCGTTCCAATGTTGCCTTTTTTGTTGGTGACGGGGGTAGCAATTCTTTTAGCGGGTTGGTCTTTTTATCTACTTAGTGCCTATGTGACTTTATTTATAGCAGCTATTTATGTGCCTATTTACTTCTGGATGCGGGCAATAACAAAAGTAGATGACCAACGATTAAAGCAAGTATTGATGCGGTGGCGCATAAGAGGGATACAGATCCAGAACCATCAAAAATGGGGAGCAATCTCATTTTCGCCACTTAAATTAAAGAAAAGGAAATAACAATATCATGCGTTCAAAACAGCAAGTTAAAGATAGTGCAAATGCTGAAGTCGCAATTTCAGACTATCTGCCGTTTGGTAATCATGTTTCCAACAATGTTATTAAGCTTAAAAATGGTGAATACATTGCTACATGGAAATTAGAAGGCATTTCGTTTGAAACAGTTGAAGCCGATATTATTAGAATCCGTAAAGAAGGATTAAATAATTTTTATCGTGCTTTAGGTGGCGGTCACTTTGCTGTTTGGACGCATAAGATTCGTAGGGGAGTTAATGAACGTCTAAATGGCGTTTATGAAAATGATTTTATTGCTGATTTTAATGAAAGATATTATCAGCAGTTTCAGGGTGAAAAGAATAAACAGATGGCTACTGAATTGTATTTAACAATTCTTTATCGTCCTGAAATTTCCAGATTAACAAAGATCTTTAAGAGTAAAGCTAGTCGTGATCCAGTAGCCCTGAAAAAGCAGATTAAGCGGGATCTCGATATTTTGGATGATGTAGCCAAACAGGTTGAAGCAAGTCTATATCACTACAATCCAGAACGTCTGGCGACCTATACCAAGAAAGGTTTTGTCTACTCCGAAATGTGTAATCTGCTTGGTTTCTTAACTAATGGAGTTTGGGAAGAAATCCCTTTAAGACAAGCTAATCTTGATCAATATATTCCAAGTAGTCGCTTGTTCTTTGGTGACAAAAACGGCTATTTACAGATCAAACATCCTGAAGCTCAAAAATATGTAGGCTTTCTGGATATTCAAGAATTTCCACGTTTATCAGAATCAGGAATGTGCAATTCCATCCTGTATGGAAACTATGAATACATTGAAACTCAAAGTTTCACGGTTTATGGCAAGCGTGATGCTGTAGATAAATTAAAAACAATTAAAGGACAGCTAAATTCTGTAGAGGACGTTTCAGATCAAGAGATTCGTGATATTGATCTGGCTATGAGTGAAGCTAATAGCGGGAATTTCCAGTTAGGCGAATATCACTATACGCTTGCGATTTTTGGTGATTCACCAAATCAAGTTGCTCTGAATGTTTCGAGTGCCAGAACTGCTTTATCAGATGAAGCAGGGTTCAAAATGGCTGTAATTGATACTGTTCCTGAATGTGCATGGTTCTCGCAATTAGCGGGTAACTTTAATATGCGTCCTAGAGAAGCATATCTCACAAGCCTAAATTTTTCTGCTTTAAGCCCTTTCCATAACTTCGCAAGAGGTAAACGTGACGGCAATCCTTGGGGTGAAGCACTAGCTTTATTTAAAACTCCAAGTGGCCAACCATTTTACTTTAATCATCATGTTAGCCCAGATAAGCAAGATTCTACAGATGACAAGATGCCAGGTAATACGTGTGTCATTGGAACAACTGGTGTGGGTAAAACAACCCTAGTCATGGCCATGATGATGTTTGCTTGTAAGTATAAAAATCTGAAGGGTGTTTTCTTTGATAAAGATAGGGGCGCAGAAATTGGGATTAGACGGATTGGGGGTCAATACTATGCCTTAGAGCGTGGTGTACCAACTGGCTTTAATCCGTTGCAGCTACCACCGACTGAAACAAATATTCAGTTTGTAGAAAAGCTTGTAAAAATTCTGGTAGGTGGTGTTCGTAATGCTGCCGAAGATCTGGAAATCAGTCAGGCTGTTCGTACCATTATGCGTGATGATATGCCGTTAGAACTCCGCAGACTTTCAGCTTTATATATGAATCTGAAAGTAAATGGCGGGGGGGATTCGCTTCAGGATCGTTTAGCTAAATGGTGTAACACTGCTGATCATGACGGAAATTTATCTTGGGTCTTTGATAATCCATACGATACTCAAGACTTTTCTAAAGCAAAAATGCCAATCTTTGGTTATGACTACACGGAATTTTTAGATGATCCAGAAGTCCGTACACCAATCATGGCTTATCTATTACACATCACAGATTCATTGATTGATGGTAGTCCGTTTATTTATTGGATGGACGAGTTTTGGAAGCCATTAACAGATGAATATTTCAAAGATTTTGCCAAAGATAAGCAGAAAACTATTCGTAAATTGAATGGTCTAGGTGTCTTTATGACGCAATCCCCAAGTGACGTTTTAGATTCTGACATTGGTAAAACAATGGTTGAACAAAGCGTTACTCAAATCTTTTTACCTAATCCTCGTGCTGATTACGATGACTATGTAAACGGCTTTAAGGTCACTCCGCAAGAATTTGAAATTATTAGAGAGCTAGAAGAAAACTCACGCATGTTCTTAGTTAAGCAGGGTAGCCGTTCCGCACTCTGCAAAATGGATCTAGGCGAAATGCGTGACGTTTTACAGATTATTTCAGGCTCTAAGGACAATGTAGAACTTCTCGAAAATCTCATGAATGAAGTTGGTGAAGATCCTAACGATTGGGGCGAACTTTTCTTACAACGGATCGCAGAACGTAAAAAATTAATTTCAGAAAAAGGAGTTGCTTAGTCATGACTAAGTTTTTAGCACTATCAAGTTTGTTGGTTATTTCTACTTTAACAACTGCATGTTCTGATGATAAGGAACAGGTTAAGCAGTTAAAAGAAGAAGTGAAGGCTGCACAACAATTAAAACCTCAAGATTTAACTGCTGAACAGCAAGAGGAACTGAAGCAGCGCAAGGCTAGAGCATCCCAAAAGGGTAATATTCTTGATGAATATGATCCTTCTGCACCTCAAAAATCAGTAAAACCAGAAACTAAAAAAGGATCGGGAAATATCCTCGATGGATATAACCCAGATTCAAAATAATTAAGGATTCATAGGGGATTGCAATGGCAATTATTACTACATTAGAAACAAAAATTGATTCTCTATTAGCAAGTTACGTGACAGGTGTTAGTAGTAATATCGCTTCTGCAATTGTTCCTATAGCTTTGACTGCTGCAACAATTTATATCCTGATCATTGGCTACAATATTGCGACTGGTGCACAAGAAGATTCCATTTATACCGCTTTATGGAAGTTTTTTAAGATCGCTTTTGTGGGTGGGATTGCTTTAAGTGCAGGGGTTTATCAGTCCTTTGTTGTTGAAGCCATTAACGGACTAGCCATAGGTTTAATTCAAATTGTTAGTCCAGGTGGTGAATCTTCGTTAGGTGCTTTACTGGATCAAGTGAGCGTTCCGTGGGGTGAATTAATCCAAAAATTAGGTGAGGAAGCTGAATCAGCTTCTGGCGTTTTCCCTGATATTGGCTTGTATTTATCTGCTGCTGTTGTTTCTGTCGCTCAATTCCTATTGTTCTTCATTGGTACTGGCCTATATTTACTGGCAAAAATCAGTCTGCAACTTTGTTTAGGCGTTGGTCCCATATTCATTCTGTGTGCAATGTTCCCTGCTACACAAAAATATTTTGAAAGTTGGCTTTCTCAAACATTGAGCTATGTTTTCACCATAGGCTTTATCACAGCAATTATCAGTATGCTCTTTGCTTTCGTTTCAGGCATGTGTACGCAAATCGCTAATAACTTTGATGCGGGTGACATTCTTACTTCTGTAGTTTCCCTCTGTATTGTTGCGGGAACTATTGTAGTGATCATGTGGAACATTCCAACGATGGCTTCAGCCATAACAGGTGGGGCGGGTGTTCAAGGTGTCGGTCGTGCTGTAGCTCAAGCAATTACTAAAGGTCGTGGCGGTAATAATTCAAAATCTGACAGTGCTTCAGCTACTCCTACCACTGGGGGAAGTGTTCAAGGGAATTCTAGCAGCTCTAATAATTCCAATAGCTCGAATACAGGAGGATCTAAGCCGTTATATCAACGACACACTCTCTCTAACCTCAAAAGAAACAAATAGGAATTTTTCTAATGAAAAAACAATTGTTAGCTTTGGGTTTAGGTTCATCTTTGTTTATTAGTGGTCAAGCAAATGCTACAGGTATTCCTGTCATTGACGGTGCTAACCTTGTTCAAGCTGTTCAAAATATGGTGGCTTGGGGTGAGCAATACAATCAGATGGTGAACCAGATCCAACAGGCAAAACAGCAATACGATTCCATTACTGGTATTCGTGGTTTCGGTGATGCTGTCAATAATCCATATCTTAAAGACGTGATTCCAAGTGATGTTGCTGACATTTATAAAGGCATCCAACAAGGCGGTGTCAATGGTATGACTTCAGCAGCTAGAAACATTCGTGATGCCACAATGGTTTATGACTGTGCTTCAAGAACTGGCCAGAACTATAAAGCCTGTCAAGCTGCATTAAATAACAATGCACAAACACAGGCTTTAAATCAGCAAGCGTTAGGCGTTGCGGATCTGCGTACTGAACAGATTGATAATCTGCGTAAACAGATCAATAACACTACTGATGCTAAAGCTATCGCTGAGTTACAGGCTAGGATTCAAACGGAACAGTCACAAGTTGCTAATGATGCAAACCGAATTGCTTTGATGCAGGCGCAAGCGCAAGCTCAAAAAGATGCAGCACAACAGCTTGAAATTGAAGGCCGATTAAAACGTGCTGCCCAAAAAGGCAACATTCTTGACGGCTACTCTGGTAACTAAACTTTTAAAAAAAATACCCATTTCTTTTGAAATGGGTATTTTTTTTGCAATTTTTCAGAAAACATTGAATTTATAAAACCAAAATACATTATTTTGGTTTACGATTTTTATATTTTTTGTCATACTTAGAGAAATAACTCTAATAGGGTCTATCGGGTCTATCATGAACAAACTTAAAAAAGTATCTGCTGCTGAAGAAGCTAAAAGCTATGAAAAAGCTATGGATTGGGAAGCAGATCTTATTGCGATGCGGGCTAAGTCAGAACGTAAAGCTTGGACTATTGCAAAAGTAGCGGTGGGCGTGGCCGTCTTAGAAGCCATTGGATTAGTGACATTAGCTCCAATGCGCCAGACTGTACCTGTTGTTTTCACAGTAGATAAAGCTCAAGGAAATGTTGAATACGTGGGCGTTGTTGATGATCAGCAAGTAAAAGGCAAACAAGAATTAATTGATAAAAATAACATTACTCGTTATGTAACCGCCCGTGAGAGTTATTTCTATCCGTTATTACAGCCAGATTATGATTTAGTCATGACTATGAGTAGTAATCAGGTCGGTAATGACTTTGCTTCACTCTATGAAGGTGATAGTGCAAGAGATAAAAAATACGGCAAAAAATATGAATTAAAAGTTGATGTGATTTCTGTCCAGACTAATCAGGATGAAACAGGTTTTACTGCTAGTGTCCGCTTCACTAAGACTTTGCATTCAGTCGAAGCTAATCGTGATGAACAGCCACAATATTATATTGCAAGTATTCGATATGAATATGCTCCGAACAATCTAAATAAACTGGTAGAAAAAGATCTAATCAAAAATCCATTCGGCTTTAAGGTCGTGGGCTATCGTGTCGATCCTGAACTATCTCCTAACAGACCTGTAGCGCAAGCTGCGGTTATTGAACCTAGTCAGCAAGTCTATGTTCCGATTCAACAAGGCGGGGCTGCTGTTCAGCCACAAGCTCAACAAGGAATGTAAAGGATCATTACATGAAAAAATTAATTCTTGCTTTGGGTTTGGCGGTGCATGGGATCTCTTATGCAGCAATTACGCCTAAAGCTTTGCCTACCGATTCACGTATTAGAACAATCAATTATGTTCCTAATGATGTTTATCGAATTACTGTCAAAAAAGGCACTGTAACCCGCATTGTATTAGGTGAAGATGAAAGAATTTTAGAGCGTGGTGCTGCTACTGGATACCCTTCAGACTGTGAAAAGGATGACACCAATTGGTGTATTTTTGCAGATACTGGATCAAATTTAGTATGGGTGAAGCCAAAGGATAAGGCTACTCGGAATAACTTAGAGTTACGCACTAATAAGCGTGATTATAGTTTTGATTTTCAAGTTCTAAAGAATGCCAATGAAAAACCGATGTATCGTGTTGTCTTTAAATACCCACAAGAAGAAGAAGAAAAACGGAAGCAGGAAGAAGCTCAACGCTATAACGCTTATGCAGCACAATTAAAAGAAGAAAGCCAACTTACTGAATTTTTGGTTTTACAGCATCGTTTAGCCAATGCTGCGCCTATCCCTAAAAACTGGAATTATCGTCAAGCTGCAAACAGCAAAGGGAAGCATTTTGTTCCTGAAATGCTATTTGATGACGGTCGTTTTACCTATATGCGATTTAAAGGAAATACTGATATTCCAGTCGTATTTATTGAAGGTACGGAAGGGGAAGAAAAAGTTAATTTCCATATCAGTAAAGAAGATCCAAAACTTTTAATTGTTGAAGCTCTAGCTAAAAAATTTGTTTTACGTCAAGGAAAGGGCGTAGTGAGCATTTTCAATGAATCTTATGATCCTGTCGGTGTTGCTCCTCAAGATGGCACTACTGTAGAGGGTGTTAAACGTGTCATTACTGGGGATATGAACTAATGAATATTAATGATCAAAAACCATTAGATGATCAACAAGCTCCTGATGAAGAATTTAACGAATCAGAAAATGGCATTGTGTCTGTCAATGAACGTGGGGATCAGGAAGATGGAAAAGGTAAAAAAATAGCGTTTATTGCAGTTATGGCGGTACTTTTTACTGTTATAGCGGTCTTTGCCTATAACTTCTTTTCAGATAGTAGTGATGCTGAAGAAGCAGCCCAATTAAAAGAAAATCAGATAGATCCAAGCCTAGATGCTTCAACTAAAAGAAGGGATTTTACTAATACTGATCCTATGCCAATGGATGCGGGTCAAAATGCTCAATTTCAAAGCCTAGATGCCTGTCAGGATCAAAGTATTCCTAGACAGCTAACAGACAATAACGGCAATGCTGTAACTTATAACGGCATGTTGGTTTTTCAATGCCAAAATGGTCAGCAGATTTTAAGACAGCCTGAAGCTGCGCCAGTAGTTGAACAGCAAGCAGCAAATCAACAACCTGTAGTAATTCAGCCACAGCCACAACAACAAGCTCAATATGTACCTTTAAATAATGGAAGCCGTTACGGTGGCGGGATCTTTGTTAATTCTTCACAACAAGGCGGGGCGGTTGGCCAGCCGTCAAGCATGAATCATCAAGCAGCTTATAACCAAGTAACAGGCATGATGAAACAGTTTGAACAGGATCAGAATAGTAATAGCCGTTCTGGTAATTTCTCTGGATCTGGTTTGATGTCTTTAGCGCATGATGATGATGAACCTATGCAGCAGCATCAGCCACAACAAGCTACAACTAACATGGTTAGTCATTCCTCTAATAAAGTCCAGGCTAGGTTTATTGGGGATCGAAATTACTTAATTGCTAAAGGTCGTGTAATCCGTTGCAACCTGTCAGTTAAAGTCGTTTCAGAAATTGGCGGTATGGCTTCATGTGTCCTTCCACAACCTGTTTATTCTGATAATGGTCGTGTAGTCCTTGCTGAAGCGGGATCTGAAGTCATTGGAGAATACAAAAGTATTGCAGCACAAGGTCAAAGACGTTTAGGTATCATCTGGTCACGCTTAAAAACTCCGCATGGTGTTATTGTCGATATTGATTCTCCCGCAGCAGACCATTTAGGAACAGGTGGTTTAAGTGGTCGAGTAGATAACCGTTGGGGCGCACGTATCGGTGCAGCGTTTATGCTTTCTTTAGTTCAAGACGCTATTGCTTACGGTATTTCTAAAGAAACAGGCGGGAACAATAGCACTCCTTATATGCTTCAAAATACTTCAGACATGGGTAAATCAATGGCTGAAACAGTGTTGAATGAAACAATCAATATCAAGCCAACAATTTATAAAAATCAGGGTGATGTAGCTTCAATTTACGTGGCCAAAGATATTGATTTCAGAGGTGTGTATGAACTCCGCGCAAAATAATGTTTTAAGCAAGGATGTAATGGTTAGACAGCTATTACTTCCATTAGAAAAATTCTTAAAAACTAAAGGGGTGACTGAAATTGCAATTAACGCACCTAACGAAGTTTGGACGGAATCTAATAAAGGATGGGAAAAGCATTCTATAAATCTGGAAATGGCGCAAATAACAGCTTTAGCTAATGTTATTGCTACCTATACTAATCAACGGATTGGCCAAGAAAACCCTATATTATCTGCTCAATTACCTGATGGAGAGCGTATTCAGATTGTTCTACCGCCAGCCATTGAAAATGGAACGGTATCAATGACAATCCGTATTCCTGACGAGTCAAACCGATCATTTCAGGAATATAAAGATCAAGGCTTTTTTGACCACTTCAGATATGGGAAATCTAAAGAGTTTGAACAATTTAAACCTGTATTACGTACTGAAGATATTAAGCTAGTCCAGTTTTTAGAAAACAAAGATCTTGAAGGATTTTTTAAATTCGCTGTTCAATGTAAGAAAAATATTGCAGTTGTTGGTGATACTGGTTCGGGTAAAACCACTTTCATGAAGGCAATTTGTCAGTACATTCCTAAAGATGAACGTCTTGTCACTATTGAAGATGTACGTGAACTTTTTGTTCCACATGAAAACAAGGTTCACCTACTTTATTCTAAAGGTGGTCAAGGTAAAGCTAAGGTAACGCCATCTGATCTGATCGCTAGTAATATGCGTATGAAGCCAGACCGTGTATTACTTGCTGAATTACGTGGTGGAGAAGCTTTTGACTTTCTGAAACTGCTTACAACTGGCCACAGTGGATCTATTACAAGTTATCACGCTGAAAGCTGTTCACTGGCTTATGATCGCTACGTCTTTATGTGCAAAGAACATGAACAAGCAAATATCTACGATGCCACTACACTAAAGGAATTAGTTGCTTTAACCATTGATATTATTGTTCATGTTGAAGTGAAGAAAAAATACGATGATGAAAGTAATTTAATAGGTAAAGAACGCTTTATTTCTGAAATCAAATTTGATCCTGTTTCTAAAGTTAAGGCTCAATTTGGTGATGCTGAAATTATTGTAGGGGATAGGGCGTGAATAAAAAAATCCTGATCCTACTCCTTGCAATTTTTCTAGCGGTCGTTGGTTTCTTTATTACTAAATATCTGGCTGGTATTCTTTATTACTTAGCTAATAAGACCAATCCATTTCCTGAAGTGAATCTGACAACGTGGGGGTATTATTGGGATTTATATGCACACAATGTACCTGCACAAAAGAAAAAGCTGCAAGGTGCCTTGATCGCTGCACTATTTATCACTTTTGTTCTCCCTGCTTTAGTCATTGCTAGTCTGTTTAATAAAAAACAGTCGTTACACGGTGATGCCAGATTTGCCACAACAAAAGAAATTCAGAAATCTGGATTGATGGGAAATAAGGGAATTTTAGTAGGGAAATATCATAATAAATATTTAATGCTTGGCGGTCAGCAATTTGTACTTCTGGCTGCTCCGACACGAAGCGGTAAAGGTGTAGCGATTGTTATTCCTAACCTTCTAAACTATTCGGATAGTGTAGTTGTACTGGATTTGAAGCTTGAAAACTTCCTATTAACTTCTAAATTTCGTGCTAAGAATGGCCAGAAAGTTTATCTATTCAGCCCATTTTCTGAAGATCTAAAATCTCACAAATGGAATCCATTTGATACCGTTAGTCATGACGAAAATTTTAGAGTAGGTGAAATTCTTGCTATTGGTCGAAGCTTCTACCCTGTGACTGGTGATGCTAAAACCGATTTTTGGAATGACAATGCTAATAACTTATTTCTTGGCCTAGCCCTATATCTATTTGAAACTGAAGATCTGCCTGTAACTATGGGCGAGGTTTTAAGACAGAGTTCGGGTAAAGGTAAGCCAATTCAGGATCATATTAGATCTATTATTGATGAAAGAGCGCAAAGTGATAAACCGCTTAGTGATACTTGCCTTGATGCTTTAAACCGTTTTTTAAGTTCACCAGACAATACGCTCGGTAACATCATTTCTACTTTTACCTCACCTTTAACGATTTTTGCGAACCCGATTGTAGACGCTGCAACTTCATCAAGTGACTTTAAACTTGAAGATGTACGCAGACAAAGAATGTCTATCTATTTTGGTGTTCAACCAAACCGTTTAGGGGATGCTAAGAACTTAATCAATTTGTTCTATTCACTCTTAATTGATGTGAATCTAAAAACACTGCCACAACAAGATTCATCTTTGAAATATCAGTGCTTAGTCGTGAATGATGAAGCAACGGCTGTTGGTAAAGTAGCGAAAATTGCAGATGCTAACTCGTTTATCGCGGGTTATAACATTCGCTTATTAACAATTATTCAATCTATTGGCCAGCTAGAGGACGTTTATAAAACCCAAACTAGGGGGCTTGTGACTAACCATGCCTTGCAAATCGTTTATCCGCCTAGAGAACAACGTGATGCCAATGAATATAGTGAAATGCTTGGCTATTTCACTTTCAAAGCAAAATCTAAAGGCCAAAGCCGTTCTATGGCATGGGGTCAAGGTGGCTCAAATTCAGAAAATGAATCAGATCAAAGACGAGCTTTAATGCTCCCTCAAGAGTTAAAAGAATTGTCGCAAGATAAAGAAATTATCTTTATGGAAAATACAAAACCTATCATGTGTGAAAAGGCTAAGTATTTTAATGACAGTGCTTTTGTGGATCGCCTAAAGTCCGTTTCTCCTAGCATGAAAGCAATTAAGGGTTTTCCAACTCACAAGCAATTAGAAAAAATTGCCTTTGAGGATCTGGAACTTTCAATTCCTATTCCTGATTTAGACGTAAAGCTGCATAAGGCAAAAATTGAAAAACGTATAACTGAAATTACTACAGTAGAACAGGCTGAACAAATAGATATTTCTAGCTTAGTTATCCCTGAATTTAAGTTAGATAAAACAGTTTTTGAAGATCCAGAAAATCCACAACCTGAAGAATGTCTACAAGTGGTCGATCAATTCTTTGGGGCTGTTGAATGGGAAGAAGATACTGAAGCGCAAAATATTGTCGATGACTTCTTTAGCCAGGTGGAAGCTAGTGATGAAAATCCAATAGAAAACCTAGTTGCAGTAGATGAACCAGAACAAACGGAAAACCTTATTGCAATTGATGACACTGAATTTAGTCATGACGAAATAGAAAACCTTGTTGCAGTAGATGAACCAGATCCTCTGGCCATGATTGCAGAAATGGAAAATCTGGTTGCAGTAGATGAACCAGAACAAATAGAAAACCTTGTTTCAGCAGATGAATCAGATCCTCTAACCATGATTGCAGAATTGGAAAACCTAGAGGACAGCCTATTTGTACTTGGTGTCACTAAATTTAGTCATGACGAAGCCAAACAAATTGTTGATACGGTTTTTAATTGTGCTGAATCTGAATCTGAATTTGCAGTTGATGAAGATCAACAAGACAACCTAAATGCAGTCAATAAAGGTCAAAACGGATCTATAGAAAATTCAGATATTGATGACGTTTATCAGGCGTTTTCAGACCAAGTTAATTCTAAATAAGGAAACTATCATGAAAAAAATCTCTCTTACATTAATCAGCCTCGCCCTATCTTTTTCAGTTGTGGGCTGTACTTCAAATAAAGCCGTGACCAGTCCTAATGGCTTTTCATCTAAAGCAGTTAATCATCCTGACACTGTAAAAAACTATATGCAAAGCATAGTTGTATATCAGCAAAATAAAGATTTAAGCACTGAAACTGAAAGACAAATTGCACTTCTAACAGACAAATATATTCAAACCAAAATGATTATTGACGAAGCAGCACGTCGCCAAAATATTTCTAATCAATAAGGACTTGATCATGACTGAAGCAAACAAGGTCGATAAACCTAGTTTTAATAAAGAACAAACCGGCTATACCAAACTTGGCCAGACGTTAGAAACAAATCAAGCTGAAGTCAATTCGATTGAAAAAGCTGAAAATATAGATATTTCAAAAAGCACAAAAGGTATTAATCAAGATCCTGAAGAAACTAAAGTAACTGATACCAAAAAGCTAAAAGCTGATGACAGTAAAGAACCTAGTGAAGAAGGCATACCTAAAGCATTGCTCAATAAATATTATGTGGTAGATGACAAATATCACTTTAAAGGTAATCCTGAAAAAGTAGCTTTTGAAGATTCTGGAAAAGCTTTAAAAACCACAATTGATGATAAACATATTGCTGCTTCAATGGTGGAGGTAGCAAAAGCTAAAAAATGGGAAACAATACAGGTTAAAGGCTCTGAAGAATTTAAACGGAATGTATGGCTTGAAGCTTCAATGAAGGGCATGACAGTAAAGGGCTATGAACCTCGTGATATTGACCTAGCCTTGCTCAATGACATGAAAAAAGAACAAGGTAAAGAGGTAATTCCCAATACTATTGAAAAGGGTAATGAACACCAGAAAGAGAAGCCCTTAAATGAGAAGGATAAAGTAGATCCAACACAGGAACGGAAGGAAAAAATTAATAACCTGTCAGAACAGGAAAAAGCTTTACTGACAGTTTTTGATAAAAAAATGAAAGCTGACGGCTTCACAGAAAAGCAGCGCACAGCCAGTATAGACGTTGCGGTTGAACAGCTTAATCAGAAAAAAATGCACGTTGGAAAATTAGTAGATCATGGTGCAGCACCTTATGAGCATGATCCTAAGAATAACAGTAGCTACTACGCCACTATTGAAAATAGTAAAGGTGAAAAAAATACAATCTGGGCGAAGGATCTGGAACGTACTTTGAAAGAACAAAATATCATTAAGAATGATGATATTGTCCTGACCTATAAAGGATCTAACAAAGTCGAAGTGAATACTAAAGAAATTGATCCTAAAACTGGACTGCCAACAGGCGCAAGAGTTCAAACATTGGCAAATAAAGGGAAGTGGGAAGCTCAAAGCTTGAGTAAATTGAAAGAAACAACTGAAAAAGCTTTAACCAAAAATGATAAAACTAAGCTTCAGATTCAACATAATGCCGATATTCAAAATCAGAAATTTCATAAGCCAAAATTAACGGCTTATGATGCCAATGCTCCAAAACAGCAGCCAGTACAGCAGCCACAAGTTAAAACTCAAGAGAGAAACAAAAATAAAGATATATCTCGATAATCTAGGCCACGAAAACACCCATTAAGGGTGTTTTTTTTATATCCCGCTACTAGATCAAATAGGAGCAGTTTATTTTCTGCGGTCGCCATTTAAAAAGCACAGCTTTTTAAAGCTCACTTGAAAATCAACGGTAATCAGGGAAGGGGAAATTTAACTGATTGCGTCAGTTCGCAAAGTAGACACTTTGCTCTGATATATCTGCTATGGATCTGGATTAGATAGGTAATATAGATGCCTGGATAAACGCTGCAGCTTTTATCCAAGCATCGGGATTAGACGTTTTAGAGATTATGGACCAGACAATAACATTGGCAGTCCATAATCTACTAAAACCAATAGAAGGTTAAACTTTGGATATTGCTTGTATTGTCCACCTGTGGACTATATAATCAAATTTATCAAATTATGGACGGTATATAATGACAAATGCAGATTTTAAACTGCTAGTTGAATCATTGGGGTTCTATAACCCTGAAGCGGTAAAGGATTATTTCAAAGCTATAGGATTCAATGAATCTATTAACGTCCGACCAATTCAATATTGGTTAAATGGTAAGAGTGTAGCTCTAAATATGCCAATTCCAGACGATGTGGTTGAGCATTTTAAACAGCTTGAACAAATGAAAATTGAGTTATCAAGCCAAGAAAAATTTAAGAAAAATACCTTTCTCTACAAAGATAAATATTTAATGTGGGAAAAATTCCCTGAATTAAATGGGCTACCTTGTACGTACTTAAATCAATTAATGATTCTGGTGAATATGCTGCATGGTTATAGAGAAATGCAGTATTGCACAAGTTACTAAGGATCATAGAATGAAAAATCAGGATCTTTCTATTGTCGAGTTGGTTAGTAAACGCAATAAAATTGTCTATACGATTTGTGGATTATTAGTCTTACTGACAGCCTTATCTTTTGCCAGATACTTTCTAAATTTTAGTATCCTTTATCTTTTAATTTTGCTTATCCCATTCTTTGCGCTTATGTACTGGATGATACAAGTCACTGAAGATATAAAAGAAAAAAAGGATTCTTTATAAAGGTATCCTTTTTCATTTTTCTGTATCGCTTAGTATAAATAGTTGTCAAAAACTACCAAAGTAGCTTAAATTTCGCATAAGAGATTTTATGTTAAATCGATAATCAAAAAGCCCATGAAAGTAAGCCTTTTTTCATCCGGTTATGTGCCACCTTTTGATTTTGAAGCAATGTACTATGATAAAATTAATCCGTTAGGTCAGGTGGCCTAACTTAAATAAAAAAGTCTCCGACAAACCCGGTACGGTTCAGATCACCGCAAACAGGTTACTCGCCTGGGGATTCCCTTTCGACCCGAGCATCCGTATGAGACTCATGCTCGATTATTATTATTATAGAAGCCCCCATGAATAAATCGCTCATCATTTTCGGCATCGTCAACATAACCTCGGACAGTTTCTCCGATGGAGGCCGGTATCTGGCGCCAGACGCAGCCATTGCGCAGGCGCGTAAGCTGATGGCCGAGGGGGCAGATGTGATCGACCTCGGTCCGGCATCCAGCAATCCCGACGCCGCGCCTGTTTCGTCCGACACAGAAATCGCGCGTATCGCGCCGGTGCTGGACGCGCTCAAGGCAGATGGCATTCCCGTCTCGCTCGACAGTTATCAACCCGCGACGCAAGCCTATGCCTTGTCGCGTGGTGTGGCCTATCTCAATGATATTCGCGGTTTTCCAGACGCTGCGTTCTATCCGCAATTGGCGAAATCATCTGCCAAACTCGTCGTTATGCATTCGGTGCAAGACGGGCAGGCAGATCGGCGCGAGGCACCCGCTGGCGACATCATGGATCACATTGCGGCGTTCTTTGACGCGCGCATCGCGGCGCTGACGGGTGCCGGTATCAAACGCAACCGCCTTGTCCTTGATCCCGGCATGGGGTTTTTTCTGGGGGCTGCTCCCGAAACCTCGCTCTCGGTGCTGGCGCGGTTCGATGAATTGCGGCTGCGCTTCGATTTGCCGGTGCTTCTGTCTGTTTCGCGCAAATCCTTTCTGCGCGCGCTCACAGGCCGTGGTCCGGGGGATGTCGGGGCCGCGACACTCGCTGCAGAGCTTGCCGCCGCCGCAGGTGGAGCTGACTTCATCCGCACACACGAGCCGCGCCCCTTGCGCGACGGGCTGGCGGTATTGGCGGCGCTGAAAGAAACCGCAAGAATTCGTTAACTGCACATTCGGGATATTTCTCTATATTCGCGGTTCAGCAGGCATGTCCCCTTTGAGGGCGACCCGACGACAGGATAATCGACCTTACCCAAGTTACGCCTTAAATTTGGATCAATTAGGGGCGCTTTGCATTTCAAATCTTTGTGCAACAAAGCCTCAGAAAACTGAAGGAACCTCCATTGAATCGAACTAATATTTTTTTTGGTGAATCGCATTCTGACTGGTTGCCTGTCAGAGGCGGAGAATCTGGTGATTTTGTTTTTCGACGTGGTGACGGGCATGCCTTCGCGAAAATCGCACCTGCTTCCCGCCGCGGTGAGCTCGCTGGAGAGCGTGACCGCCTCATTTGGCTCAAAGGTCGAGGTGTGGCTTGCCCCGAGGTCATCAACTGGCAGGAGGAACAGGAGGGTGCATGCTTGGTGATAACGGCAATTCCGGGAGTACCGGCGGCTGATCTGTCTGGAGCGGATTTGCTCAAAGCGTGGCCGTCAATGGGGCAGCAACTTGGCGCTGTTCACAGCCTATCGGTTGATCAATGTCCGTTTGAGCGCAGGCTGTCGCGAATGTTCGGACGCGCCGTTGATGTGGTGTCCCGCAATGCCGTCAATCCCGACTTCTTACCGGACGAGGACAAGAGTACGCCGCAGCTCGATCTTTTGGCTCGTGTCGAACGAGAGCTACCGGTGCGGCTCGACCAAGAGCGCACCGATATGGTTGTTTGCCATGGTGATCCCTGCATGCCGAACTTCATGGTGGACCCTAAAACTCTTCAATGCACGGGTCTGATCGACCTTGGGCGGCTCGGAACAGCAGATCGCTATGCCGATTTGGCACTCATGATTGCTAACGCCGAAGAGAACTGGGCAGCGCCAGATGAAGCAGAGCGCGCCTTCGCTGTCCTATTCAATGTATTGGGGATCGAAGCCCCCGACCGCGAACGCCTTGCCTTCTATCTGCGATTGGA
>NZ_CP183240.1:0-70176 GCF_048537555.1 Acinetobacter sp. A2 | reverse complement strand
TTAAATCACAAATAGACTGGATTCCACTTGCAGGAGGAGCAATCCGTGCTACCCAAGGTAAAACCCTTGCCTTGATGCAAGTCAGTGGTGGATCACAGTCTGAACCGTACCGGGTTTGTCGGAGAGTCAATATTCTGAGAGACTATCCCGATGACAAAATTAAAATATACCCCTGAAATCAGAGAAAGAGCGGTTCAAAAAATTTGAAACTACCATCTTAATGATATACTCTAATTGATATACATTTAGATTGGGTTGTTTATAATGTTGATGCTTCGATTACCTGTAGAATTAGAAAAACAGTTAGATCAACTGGCTGAAAAGAGTCAAAGAACGAAATCATTTTTAGCCAGAGAAGCTATTTCTATGAGTATTGAGAGCTTATCGAAAAAATATATACATGAAAACAAAGGGTTAAGTTACATAAATATTAATCTATATGAAACTCTCGTTAAATTTTTTTCTACACCAGTTAATTTAGAAACTGAATCTAGAAAATCTAAATTTATTATGTTTAGTGAGGACGGAAAATTATTTGTTCACAATAACAAAGATAATATTCGCCCTTTAAGCACTGATGAAGTTGATAATTTTTATAAGATTTTTAAGGAAACTGGAAGTCGATCTCCATCAACCTATACCGATGTAACCTTCAACTCATCATATATTCTTGCTGCACTATCTCATTTAAAAGAACAAGCTATTATTTAAATAGCTTATACAAATAAAAAACCCCGGCATCCTGCCGGGGTTTTTTATTGGAACATTAGGTCTTTGTGCTCTTGCATGTCTTATATAGCGCCATCCTGGTGCTTATTTTTTATTATATGGAACTTCCTGTTCCTGACCATTCAATAATATGAAAATTCCAGTATGCCGCATAGCAGCAAAGGGCCGAGATTCACGTAAGCCTAGGCCTACAAAATAGCCTAAATTTCATCCACAGAAATTGGGGATAGTTTTTACCCTGGAAGAGTTGATAACATTCGGAAAATGCCAAAATTGATCATTTTTAAGCCGACTTGTTTCAAAATCGGATTTTTGGGCATTTTGTGATCAGTGTGAAATTTTTAAGTTATTGATATTAATATACAAGTGTTGTTATTCACCAATTAAAATGTCTATGCGATAAACCATTTAAAATGTCCTGTTTTTAACCACAAGAGTCAAGCACAGGATTTAAATTTCTTTGTTCAATAACAGCTTTCTGAGCTTTACGACTCGGCATACTTTTCTTGAGGCGGGAACGTTTATTCTGTTTTTCCAATGCTTCATGCTGTTGCTGGATATGGGCCAGAACCGAACCTAATCTTTTATTCTCAACCACTGCATTTTGCTGTAGTCCAGCCAGTTTATTGAAGACGCTATAATTGATCTTCCGTCCCTCATACATGATGGCGATAGTTCCATCCGGGTACTCCAGAAATGAAATGTATTGCCCAGCAAGCTTATGATTCAGCTCTGTCGGTTCAAGCATATAAATACACTTGTCATAGGTCAGAGTCAGATTCTTGGTGACCTTACGCGGTTCCTGCCAGGTAAAAATATCATCCAGTTCAAGATCAGATTCGGCTAATGGTCGATGTAAATTCTTTGAGTTTCGTGCACATTTAGCGAACTTCTGATTGAAATGCTCAATAAAGCAGGGTAGCCATGCATTGGCTTCGGCAATCGAACCGATGCCTTCCAGGCGCATCTCCTTAATCAGGCGGTCCTAAAGGGTTCTGTTGGCACGTTCTACACGGCCTTTGGCCTGTGGGGAATTGGCGAAGATAATATCAATGTTTAACTCATTCAGAATCCGGCCAAATTGCGTGATCTTACTATCTTGACTCGATTTTTGATTGACTCGGAATACCGAGTGTTTATCGCTATAAAAGGCCAAAGGCTTGCCGTATTGTTCAATGTAGGCTCGGGTTGAAAGCATATAGTCAAAGGTTGTTTCAGCCTCACAAAAGCGCAAATGCAACAGCTTGCCAGTAGAGCCTCACAAAAGCGCAAATGCAACAGCTTGCCAGTAGCATCATCGATATACACCAATAAACAGCACTTAGCAGCGCGTCCTTCGAACCAGTCATGATATGAGCCATCAATCTGAATCAGTTCACCGAAGCAATCACGGTTATAACGTGGCTGATATGGACGCTTCAGGCGCTTGGATCGAGGAATCCACAGGTCATTGGCCGTCATCCAGCGCCGAAGCGTTTCTACCGGGATATTCAGGTCAAACATGCTGCTGAGCTTTTCATGCGCCAAGGTGGGTCCAAAGCCCAGCAAATGTTCAGCAATAATGGAAAGGCACTTTGATTTTAACAAGTCATCATGGCGACGATGGCCAGGTTGACCACGACTGGCATGTGCCATACCTGAGACACCATCTTGATTGAGCTTCTGCAATAACCGGGTAATTTGACGGGTGGAAAGATTCAGGATTTCAGCAGCACGGACCTGGGTAATACGATGATCTCGAACGTCTTGCAGAACTGCAAGTCGTTGAATTTCTTTGTCAGACATAGACACCAACATATCAAACCGTCCGCTAACGAAATTGCAAAAGTGCATATTCTAAAAGCGGACATTTTTACTTTGGAGAAACCGGACATTTCTATTTTGGAGTTACAATTTTTATTTCGTATAAGAGATTTTATGTTAAATAGACTTAAAAAATTGAGAACCTATCGATGCGTTAGTTGTACTCTCAGCCTGTAATAATAAAGCACAATTACTTATTGTTATGGACGAATTATACATTGCTCAATTAGCCGTTAAGCTGATGATAATCGTTTAGTCAGTGTACTTATTCTATATATTAAATTGAGTTAAAGAAAATGCGTGTAACATTTGAACATTTAAATAAATTTAAAACTTCTAATCGAATATTTGAAGGTAGAAATATTTCTTTAGAGGCAAAAAAAATATTAAATGAGCAAAAATATAGAGTAGAAAAAGAGTACGATATTTTTTTATCACATTCTTTTGATGATGCAGAAAATATATATATATTATACACTTATCTTAAATCTTTAGGATGGTCAGTATATGTTGATTGGATTGAAGACACTCAGCTAGATAGACAGAATGTAACAAGATCGACTGCTGAGCTTTTAAGAATACAAATGAAGAGGTCTAAAACTCTTATTTATGCCTCATCAAGCGCATCTAAAGATTCAAAATGGATGCCTTGGGAGTTAGGCTTTTTTGATGGATACAAACCTAAAAAGATTGCAATATTACCGATCACTTCTGATAGCAACAAATATGAAAATTATATCGGAGTAGAGTATTTGAGCCTTTATCCTTATATAGAAGTGGGAACAAGTACTTTATGGTTAAAAGATCCTGAAAACCATAATTATATTAGGGAACTTGATAATTTTATAAATAAATAATTTTCAATAACACTTGAAAAAATGAAAACTAAATCAATATCTTATTTTTTATATTAGAGTGAAATTTTATGGCAAACCATGCCGTTTTTATTAGTTATGATCATTCAGAAGATGTGCATTACAAACGATTATTAGAAGCTTGGGATGCCAATAGTAATTTTGACTTTCAGTTTGAAAATCACAGCGTTCGACAACCTATCAACAGCATATATGCTCCTGCGATCAAAACAGCTATAACTAAAAAAATGCAAAATGCCTCGCATCTTTTAGTGATTGTTGGTGCGAAAAGTTATACCAGTAGTTGGATTGAATGGGAAATTAATAAAGCTAAAGAGCTAGGTTTGAAAATTGCAGCTGTGAAAATTAACTCTACTTATACAAGCCCATCAAGCTTATTAGGTTGTGGTACATCTTGGGCAACTAGCTTTACTAAAGATAAAATTATTGAAGCATTAAATAATGCAAAGAAATGTGCCTAGGAAAAATTATGTCTGAAAAAATTTGCTTTGTTGTAATGGGGTTTGGAAAAAAAACTGATTTTGCTACAGGGAGAGTATTAAATTTAGATGCTACATATGAGCATATTATTAAGCCAGCAGTAGAACAAACAGGATACAGGTGTATTCGTGCTGATGATATCAATCACAGTGGCATGATTGATTTGCATATGTACCGAATGTTACTTATTGCTGATTTAGTTATTGCTGATATTTCCACCACGAATGCGAATGCTCTTTATGAATTGGGTATTAGGCATGCACTAAAAAACAAAACAACAGTTATTTTAAGTGAGGATAAAACACCTCTTCACTTTGATCTAAATCATATTGCTACAATTCAATATGAACATAGTGGTGATGATATTACTACGACTGAAAGTCAAAGGATGATTACTAGACTAACTAATGTGATTCGAGATGCAACTATGGGGCAGGATCCAGATAGTCCAGTTTATACATTATTACCAAAGTTAAGAATGCCTGTATTAGACTCTGTAGAAGTAGAGGCAATTATTGAAGAAGCTCAAACCATAGAAGATACATGGAGCACACTTCTTGGGGATGCTGAACGTTATATAAAAAATTCAGACTTCGGAAAAGCTAAAGCAAATTTTGAAGAAGCTTTAAAATTAAATCCAAATGATAGTTATTTAATTCAAAGACTTACATTGGCAACATATAAACATGAGCAACCCAATAAAGTTGGAGCATTGATAGATGCTCTGCAAATACTCACTAAACTAGATTTTAAAAACTCAAATGATCCAGAAACAACGGGTTTAGCAGGTGCTATTAATAAAAGGCTTTGGAATGAAACAAGAAGTATTCATTTCTTGGAAGAAGCTATAGTCGCTTATAAAAGAGGATTTATACTTAAACGAGATTACTACAACGGTGAAAATTTGACTTTATGTAACTTATTAATGAGTGAACAGCAAGTTAAAGGATCTAATATTGAAGCATATCATCTAGTTGAAGCTGATAAGGTAGCAAAAGATGTATTGCAGAATGTTAAAAGAATGTTGGAACTAACTTCTTCAAGCCAACGTACTGATTATAAATGGATATTAGCAACTGCAGCCAAGCTTTCCTTCTTCTTGAATGAAGACTACTTATCTTATGAAAAAAGCTTTAAGGAATTAGCTGACGAGTGGGAATTAGATAGTTATCTAGAATCTAAACAAGTCTTTTTTAAATTTTTAGAACGCTAAAATAATTTTCAGAGGTCATTTTAATTGTATAAAAATCGCCATAACGTATTCATTAGTTATCATGATAAAAATGATCGTGAGTACAGAGATAAGTTTGAAAAACTTTTTCATGATACTTACGACTTGCTTATATCAAAATCTGTGCAAGATGGTGATATTGCCGAGAATGAACCAGCAGACAATGTACAACGTATCATTAGAGATGATTATTTAAGAGATTCTACTGTTACAGTGGTGCTAATTGGAACAGAAACATGGAAGAGAAAACATGTTGACTGGGAAATAGCTTCAAGTATAAGGAAAACCAAGTATAGCTCTAGATCGGGTTTAATAGGTTTACTCTTACCTAGTCGTGCTGATTTTAAGGCCAAAGGGTTTACCAGAAATACGATTCCACCAAGGTTGTATGATAATCAGAAATGTGGTTATGCCAAAATATACAATTGGAGTACTGATCCTGATTTTATTCATAAAATCATTCATGAAGCATTTCTTCGTAGAGATGAAGTACTTCCTGTAAATTCTAGAACTTTATTTGTGAATAATAGATCTAGTGATAAGTGGGAAGACTAGAAAAATTAGGGCCTGTAAATTCATTTATGTAATTTTTCTAAAATTAACATAATACACCTTATACGCAGTCAAAAATGGGGGCCTAAGCTCCCATTTTTATTGATGATTTTTTAATTCTTTTAGCATGGCATCCCGTAAAATTTTATTCATTCGTGTTTGATAGCCTTTGCCTTGGGCCTTTAGCCACTGCATGACATCTGCATCGATGCGAACCGTAGTTACTTGTTTAGTGGGCTTATAAAACGGATTTTGGACAGCATTTATCCAAAAGCTTTCATCAAGTTCAGGAATGTCCGAAAAGTCTATTTCACTGTCTGGGCGTTTAGCCAGGGCTTCAAGTCTTGTCTTTTGTTCTTCAGACAAAACAGGAGGATTATTCAAATCCATTTTGTAAGTAACGGTTTTGCTCATACTGTTTCCTCTCTTTTTTCTCTGCCTGTCGTGCCGAAATAATGCGGATATGATCCATCCCATTATGGTCTTGTACTGTGTGGGCTACCAATAAAACAGCTTGCCCATGTACCATACCTATCGCTTGCCAACGATATTCACCATTTTCAAAGCGATCCTGTTTATATAAGGCATGAGCATCGTAAAAAACCAATGTCGCATCTTCAAAAGCTACACCATGCTTTTTAAGGTTTATTTCTGCTTTATGCTCATCCCATGAAAACTCAATTTCCATAGTTGCATCGCTTTTTGTTAATATAAAAATGTTAATACAAAATTGTAAATTTTGCAAAATTTAGCCAATTTTTATTGGCGGAATATATCAAAACTGCTCATAAAAAAGCCGAATTGTTTCAAAATCGGCTTTTTGCGGTTTTTATGATCAGGATGAATTTTTTAAGTAATTGATATTTATATTAATACACAAGTGTATTGCGTATAATATGCATTATGTTAAATAGATAGCAGTTGGGAGATTATTTATTCTTTCAATAGACAAAAACTTGCGGAATTTTTCTTAATTTGTAATCCTTGCGGCCAAGGGTGTCTAGCGTAGCTAAGACAGGTATTCGTTATAGTCGGGCCGCTATAATACGGATGACGAGTGCCTGTATGTTTAACCTAAATATCTTTAACAAGATCTCTAGCGAAGTATTGACCATCAAAAATGATCTTGAGCTGAATTCTGAAAATCAACTGATAACTAAGTATAAGACTTCTACTTCTGAAGATTATAAACAGGCTATTGTTTTGATTTTTAAAGAACGTGGCTATACACGTTTGGAAATAGGTCAATTACTTGGGGAGCCAAAAGCTTCATAAAATACCGATTAAACAAAGCTTGGATATAACATCCAGGCTTTATAAAAAAGTACCTAGCTGTTACCCTTGTCCTGATTTTTTTACTCTAAAACGTTCTTTCATCTTATGACACTTACGCCACCTTAAGTTTATTTATCGTCTTAAATCTGTAAATAACTCATCACTGTCTAGTGATGTGGTGTAGTCGTTTGTGTGTTGTATATATCACATCACTAGCCTATCTGAAAAATTAAAAAACAGGCTATGTTTATGTTATCTAATGTCCGAGAACAGTGGTTCTCTAACATCCGTGGGGATGTACTTGCCGGATTAGTCGTCGGTCTTGCACTCATCCCTGAAGCCATCGCATTTTCAATTATTGCAGGTGTAGATCCTAAAGTTGGTCTATACGCATCCTTCTGTATTGCCGTCGTGATTTCTTTCGTAGGTGGTCGTCCTGCCATGATTTCAGCAGCCACTGGTGCAATGGCGCTGCTTATGGTCACATTGGTCAAAGAGCATGGGCTTGAATATCTGCTGGCAGCAACAATTTTGACAGGCGTGATTCAAATATTGGCAGGCTATTTAAAGCTCGCCAAGTTAATGCGGTTTGTATCTAAATCTGTGGTTATTGGATTCGTAAATGCGTTAGCGATCTTAATTTTCATGGCTCAATTGCCTGAACTGATTAATGTGACCTGGCATGTATATGCTTTTGTTGCTTTAGGTTTAGCAATTATTTATCTATTCCCTCTGGTTCCCAAATTAGGAAAATTACTCCCTTCTCCACTAGTCTGCATCATTGCAATCACATTATTGGCAATCGCTTTAGGAATTGATGTACGGACCGTGGGCGATATGGGGTCTTTACCTGACACACTTCCAATGTTCTTGATTCCAGATATTCCTTTGAATATTGAAACATTGATGATTATTTTGCCTTATTCAGTCGCACTGGCGGCTGTAGGTTTACTTGAATCGATGATGACAGCAACTATCGTGGATGAAATGACTGATACGCCAAGTGATAAATATCAGGAATGTAAGGGACAAGGGATTGCGAATATTGCTTCTGGCTTTATGGGTGGCATGGCCGGTTGTGCAATGATTGGTCAATCTATGATTAACGTAAAATCAGGTGGCCTTACACGCTTATCAACATTCTCTGCGGGCATTTTTCTTCTTATTCTGGTTGTATTTATCAGCGACTGGCTCAAAGTGATTCCAATGGCTGCATTGGTAGCGGTAATGATAATGGTCTCTATCAGTACCTTTGAATGGAGTTCTGTCACTCAGTTAAAAGATAATCCTAAGAGCAGTAATATCGTAATGATTGCGACGGTGATTGTAGTTGTTGCTACGCATAACCTGGCTTTGGGTGTGTTAACAGGCGTATTACTTTCAGCCTTGTTCCTGGCGAATAAACTTGAAAATGATATCCAGGTGACAGCATCTTTTGAAGGAATGGCCCGTTTATATGAGTTGAGAGGTCAGATCTTCTTTAGTTCTTCTGAAAAATTCATGCAAGGTTTTGACTTTAAAGAGGATGTAAAGGAGGTGATTATTGATTTGACCCATTCTCACATTTGGGATGTAACATCAGTCGCCATGCTTGATTCTGTTGTAAATAAATTTCAAAAGAATGGTGCGAATGTCACAGTACGTGGTCTAAATGAAGCCAGTTCGATCATGATTGATAAGTATGGGACACATGCCAGAATTTAAGTTTTAAAAATTCTATATTTATATAGAATTTCTAAAATTAACATAATACACCTTATACGTAATGTGTTATAATTTTCCTTAGAAATCAATGCTGTAGTTTCTAGTTGATAGCCCATCTTCCCCAAGTTGGGCTTTTTTTATGATTTTTCATGTTTCACGTTCAAAAAACAATCAATGTTCCACGGTTTTGTTTAGCTTTGGCGAATAATCAATGGATGCCATTGAAGCCTTTTAGGTCTTCCGTTTTCTCAAAAATGAAGTCTCTACGATCCAGGATTAGGCAGTTTTTATTGTGTCGTCTAATTGATCGTGTTGCCTTACTGATGTCGTGACAATCCCAAAATCGGTCTGTTCCTGTGATTGCCGCTATGGGGTGTGCATCTTGTGCAATATAAATCAGGGCAACTACTATTTGTCTGCCGTTTTCATAGCGTTTCCTGGCGAATACAACATGATGTGCAATCTTAAGAAATTGGACTGTAGATTTATTTAAGCGTTCTTGAACAGACATAACTTATCTCCAAAAGCATAAGTTATTATATCAACTAATTTGCAACTAATTGTTGTTTTATATTAGCCATAAGGTTTAAAAAAACGGCTCCAGAACCCCCTTTTTTCTAGTTCTGGCTCAATATGTTCAAATGGCGATTCAGCGTTTAATTGGTTTTGGAGAAAAAGCAGAATTTAAGGAAATTCTGGCAATTTTAAGAAGGCAGAAGCCTCATAGGATAAGGGTTCTGTGAAATTTGTCGTGTACAGAGGAATTTATTACTAATTTTTATCCTATTGTGCTTAGCGCATGAATTCTTCACAGACATATATCTAAAAAAGTGTAGCAAGTTGCTACACTTTCTCCTAAATAAGCTCTTTCCCAAAAATATCATTCAGTCTTTCACGAATACTTTGAACGAATTCCGGATTATTTTTAAGTTTATGCTTCATATTTCGTTTAAAGTCATTCAGACCCATACCAATTTCAGCAAAATCCATTTGGAATAAAGTGTCATTAATAACGATATTTGCTTGAGAGTCAGTGAGACATCCTACTTTTTTAAACCACTTCTTGAATTGCTGATAATTTTCATGATTATTAAAAATATACCAAGAACGTATATTCGTATCGAATTTCGCCCCCAATTCTTTTACGAATGCATTGTCTTCAAATGGAACATCAAGATAGATTTTTTCAATTACTGCAATTTCATCCGGTGCTTTATCAGCAATCCGATGATGCAGTTTAAAATTCACACCCACGATTGGACGGCCTTTCTTAACGGTTTCATATTCTAATTGTAGGTCTGTATTTTCATTAATTTCTGCCACTATTTTGTCTAATACATAGCGTCTAAAGTCTACCCAGCGATCATATTTGGTTTCATTAATATCAATCAGTGCTTTCAAGTTTTCCAAAAGTAATGGCACTTCATAACTCTTTTGATTGGCGTACTTGAATTCGTTTTTAATGAAATACGTATAAAGACTCATACTAGCAACAGAATCCAAGGCAAAAAGATGTTTTAGCTGATAGGTGGTAAAATTTCCCCCCGCCAGTTGAGTGAAATACGGTAATACCTCATTGGTAAAACGAATCTGAATCGCATTTTTAGAGTCATCTTCCCATCTTAACTCACGGATAATGGGAACGACAGAATGTACTTTTTTAGTTTTTCTCTTACCATCATCAGCAGACTCCTCAATAATAAAATGAGCCACCCGGGATGACAGTTCTTTATAGATGCGGTCTATTGCAACATTAATTGAATTACGTTTATTCAATCCTAATAAATCTGCCAGATCATCCTTATACAAATAAATATAGGTTTGTTCGGTGATTTCACCATTTACCCTATTTTTCTCACTATAATTCGCAACTGCCATTGCATATAGAAGCGCTTTGTATTCATTGGCTGATAACTCGATTGGGCGAATTAAACGGTTACTGGTACTGACAACACCATTATGGCGAATGTTGCCTATACAGTAAGGAATATAATTCGATTCTTCTTGCAATGATTCAGATTCTGTCATAACCGTGGTATTTATAATTTGACTTAGTTTTTATATACAAAAGTGGAAAAACTTTCAAGACTTTCACCACAAGATTCTAAAAGTGGAAGGTTTGTCATCAAAAAAAGCGTTTTATCCGGTTTTTTGCCTTTAAAGTGGAATTAAATATAATATTTCCACCCTATAGTGACAGACCTTCCACCTTTAGCTCCTAAATTACATTTCAGAATGCCTATTTTTACTTGTTTTCATCCACATTCAGGTAGGTTAAGTCAGATAGAAACCCTGATGTGACAAGGCTTCCACCTTTCAGTTAGATTTGAAAGGTATAACTGTACATATAATCATCAGGAAATATCCAATAAAAACAGATTATCCACAGGTTAAAAATATACAGTGACAACCTTTCCACCTTTAAAGCTTATTTACGGGACTTTATTAACATCCTAAATTATTGTTTTTTTTGCTATTTTATTATAAAAATAGCAGTTTAAAAAATAGCAGTGACAAACCTTCCACCCTAGTGACAGACCTTCCACTTTACAGTGACAGACCTTCCACTTTAGGATGACAAACCTTCCACCTTAGAGTGACAGACCTTCCACCTTACGGTGACATACCTTCCACTTTACGGTGACATACCTTCCACTTTTAAAAACATAAGTTTTTGTTTTATATAACAAAAATATGCTCTTAATTATTAATTAGCTAAATAACTAATTATTCTAATTATTAATTAAGCTAGCCTATTTAAAGATTTATTTTTTAAGCTGTTTTACATCTGAACAAATAGGTTTATAAATTTAAAAACTATAGTAAGATAAGTGAAAGTTATTTATATTACTAGACATTCAAATACGGAATCATCTGACACGCATGTCTGCAAAAATTATTACTGTTGCTAACCATAAAGGCGGATGTGGCAAAACAACGACTGTTGTGCACCTCGCCTCAGAACTTGCTAATCTGGGCAACAAAGTTTTAGTCATTGATTTAGATCCTCAAGCAAACGCAAGTTTACATATTGGGATCCAACATCCAAGCGAAATTGTTGTGACTACAGCAGAATTACTGGTGGGCGATATTTCGTTGTTGGCAGATGCATTACAAGAAGAAACGAACTTTGAAAAAGTATCATTAATTTATGGTTCCTTGAATTTAGGAAAAACAGAAGACCAACTAAAAGAAGAAGCTCCCCGTCCTTCTGAAGAGTTAAATATCAAGCTAGAACTGTTAAAAGATCTTTATGACTTCATATTGATTGATTGTCCACCTAGTCTTAAATTATTAACCAGCAATGCGCTGGCATCTTCAACCCATGTCATTATCCCTATCGAATCCGGATCACAATATGGACTGTATGGGGTAACAGATCTTTTAAACCATCTTGAAAAGATCAAACGTATTAATCCAGATTTAGAGCTTTTAGGCGCTTTACTGATTAAGCATGATGAACGTCAGAATGTTTGTAAACTGATTCGGGATGAAGCCTTAAAACAGGTGGGCAAAATTTTAGAAACCACCATTCCTCAAAGTACTAAAGTCAATCAAGCAGCGATTCTGCAACAATCACTTTTGAAAGTAGAAAAAAATTCAAAAGTACGTAAGGCTTTTGAAAGCCTTGCCAATGAAATTGTAGCGAAAGTATAAACCTGAGAGCATTATGGCAAGCACCAAAGAGCTTTTAGCTCAGAAACTGAAACAGAATACAGAAAAACATCAGCAAGCACAGAAAGATAATATTAAAGAGCTAAAAGAATTTAGACGTAATGTCCCTATTGAGGATATCAGCCGCAGTCCAAACCAGCCGCGTAAAGTCTTTGAAGAGTCACAGTTAAAGGAACTGGCGGATTCTATTAATGAAATCGGCCTCTTGCAGCCCATTACAGTGCGTAAACTGGATAATCTGAAATATGAACTGATTGCAGGCGAGCGACGCTTACGGGCGCATCAGCTACTCGGTAAGTCTGTGATTGAAGCCATTATCATTGATGCAAATGATGTAGAAGCATCTTTGTTAACCTTGGCAGAAAATTTAAAGCGTCAGGATCTGACAGATTATGAAATTTTTATTGGCCTGAACTCTCTCGATGAGAAATTAAAGAAAAACAAGCAACGTTTAGCCAATTCACTGGGTTTAAATCGCGAAGATATGTACAAGTATTTAGCGTACGAAAGGCTGCCTCAAGCAATTTTAAATGACCTTGATCTGGAACCAGGCCTGCTAGGTCGTACTGCTGCAACTGCATTCAAAAAATTTCTATCGGATCATCTGGAACAACTTTCTGAGGCCGAAACGGCTTTACTCGGGGCTTGGGAAAAAGTAAAAGACAAAAAACTTGAGCAAAGCAAAGTTACTGCCTATGCTGAAAAATTATTGAGTCAGGATCCAGAAAAACTGACCACGACATCAGTGGTCAGAAAAATTGAATATGCGGGTAAGATTGCGGGGAATATTAAACTGAATCAAAAACAGCTTAAGGTTTCTCTGAATATCTCGGAAATTGACGAAGCCAGTCTATTACAACTAGAAGATTTTTTAAAACAGCTGATTCAAAAAAGCGAAAAAGTGTAGCAAGTTGCTACACTTTTTTTAATAACCTCAAACCAATTATATTCTCATGCATTATTGAAATTTATTTTCTTAAGTACACTTCTTTGTATTTTGCCTGATCCTAGACAGTATCGTGGACAACAAATCCCTCTAAATTCTTAAAATATTTCTGTTCAAAGGCTTCTGGGCTTAACCAGCCGTTTGCGGAATGCCTTCTGACCCGATTGTAATAAATCTCAATATAGTCAAACAAGACTGTATTCGCTTCTTTTCGAGTGGCAAACACACTGCCATGGACCACATGACCTTTCAATGTATGAAAGAAGCTTTCGGTCACTGCATTATCCCAACAGTTTCCCCTGCGTGACATACTTTGAACGCAGTTATTCGTCAATAATAGCGCCCTAAAATCACGACTACAGTACTGTGAGCCTTGGTCCGAATGCACCATGACACCCATTGGATACCCCTGACGAGCCATTGCATAATGAAACGCATCACACACCAATTGACGGTCTATTCGATGGCTGGTTTGCCAACCGACAATACGACGGCTGAATAGATCCAGCATCACACACAAATACAGCCAACCTTGCTTAGTACGGATATAGGTAATATCCGTTGTCCAGATCTTATTGGGTTCATTGACCGTAAATTGACGATCCAACAAGTTAGGCGCTGTAGGCAAACGATGGTTTGAATCAGTCGTATACTTGTATTTACGTGCAATCCTGCTACGTAAACCAAGCTTTTTAAGCATTCTTCCAACGGTTCGTTCGCTCATGCTGTAACCTAAATCATGCATGTCATGTACCAATGAAGGTGCACCCAATCGTGCATGATGCTGCCAATATACGGCTTTTAAATCATTATATTTCTGCGCTGGATTGGCCTGGCGTTTTCGCCAGGCATAATAGCCTGAAGTGCTGACACCCAGGCATTGACAGGCAGAAGATACAGTGACTTCATTCACATCCAGATCTTGAATTACCGTGTACTTTTCTTGGCATGATCTGTCAGAAAGTACACATGCGCTTTTTTTAAGATGTCATTGGCTTCCCTGAGCTGTTTGACTTCTTTCTCTAATTCTAAGATCCGCTGTTGTTCTGGTGAAAGTTGACGTTTGCTTGAACCTACTGGATTGGCTTCACGAATCCATTTGTCTAAAGTTGAATAACCCACACCTAATTTCTGGGCGATTGCAGCTATAGGTTCGTGGGAGTTTGAAAGTGCATAATCAATCGCTTGCTGTTTAAATTCAGGACTAAAACGTTTAGCCATTTCTTGAATCTCCAAAGATTAAAGTTACGTTATCTTTAGAGGGACGTGCTGTCCATTATTTTGGCTAGGATCAAGGATAAGGGTTCTGTGAAATTTGTCGTGTACAGAGAAAAGAAGGCTAGCAAAGTTCAACGGTATATCAAAAGAGTATTTTGATTATCATCTTAAAGAAACAGAATGGCGTTGGATGAGGGAGCTTAATGAGCTAGCAACAGGGTTGTGGGACCTCATTAGGTAAAACTAAGTGTAAATCTGCTAGTCTAAAGCCATATTACAATAATGAAAGATTTGCGAGTAATTATAAAGTTATGAGATATTTTTTTCAGTAATAAGTATGGCTTTGTTGCACAAACATTTAAAAGTTAAAATGCCTTTGTACGCCACGATCAATTCTATAGCCCTGTGAAGCAACAAATTTCGATTCACTTAGATACTGATGTTCTTGCATTTAACGAGTCTGGCATCTAATCGAGTTGTCGTAAAATTTAAAACATGCTGCCTACGATAGCTCAATTAAAAATATTTGTGTAGATAGCTCCTTGAGGGTAGAACTGGCTGTTTGCAGGTTCGCTACGCAGTAGTCAACGAGCAGCGAACATCATGACCCTGATCCAGTCAGCAAAGATGAATGGGCTATATGCCTATTTAAGTGATGTGCTGAAAGGTTGCCGACACATAAAGTGACCCAAATAGTTACTGCGACACCGCTTGGAACCTGAACCGAATTAAAAAATAGCGATGGGGTTCAGCGGATGCTTACCAAAATTTGAGGCGAGGCACATGATTTTCTGCTCAATTTAAACTGCTTTAACAGCATATCGATCACTTTGACAAGCTCAAAGATTTACATCTTTGGCGGTTTTTTCACTTGGTTTTTATGACTGGATTTAATAATTTTTTGTTGAAACTGTTTATGAAAATTGAGGGGTTGTAACTTAATATAGTGGGGAAGATTGCAGAATATTAGAGATTTTAAAATCATAAATATTTGAATAATATTGTTATTGTCAATATTTGCTAAAAAATCTTCAAAAGTAAATAAAAAAAATGTTATAAAACTTTGTGTGTTAATTTTTGGTCATTTATTATGATTTTTGCTCAGTCAGCAAGCAACACTGCCCTCTTTCTTTATCAGTTTGTCCTTCCTTTCGTGACCACAACACCAAAGCTACTTAAGTTGAAGAAGGAGGTGGGGAGTCTGATGAAACAGAAACCAGACAGGAATAAAGACAAACAGAAGGAATTTACAAAATGCTATGTGCAGATATGGCAGCAGATTATCGAGATCTTAAAAACGGACAGTGCCGTGCGTGCACATGTGCACTATATGCCACAGCTGCAGTTGATCCGTGAACTTGATATTTATATTGATCCAGAAGTGCAGGCTGATGTTTTTGGTCAGTCAGGGAAACTCAGTGCCTATTTTTTGATGACGTTTTTTAACTTGCGCAACGAGGAGGCTAAAAAACAAGTTAAAGAGCTCCTGAAAATTAAGCGTCAGTGTGATCTTAGTCCTGAAGAAAAAATTGAATTGTGAGTCATGAAACGTGGCAAAAGTACAATCTTTAGAAAACTATCTGCAATCTCATCTCACTGCTGAAACGCAAGAATGTGAGAAATTAAATAAAGCAGACAAAAGCGATAGTGAGAAATTGCGGGTCAACTTCGCGATCCTATACTTGCAACTACAGCAAACTGTGACGTTCACAAAATTTTCTGAATTATCTGTAGATGATTTACTCCAAATTGAGAAATTGAAGCTTAATGCAGCTAAAGTTTATACCTCGATTGTGAGCGCCCGACAACTAGGCAAGGATTATCTATTTGCGGCATTCACTTATTTTGCTACGTATGTCTCTAAACAGCTGGATGAAACCGGTTATTTGCTCTTGCGGGTCAGTTATTTGTTTTACAAGCAATATCAGGCGATTTGTCCGTTAACGGCTTCTGACGCCAAGCAAAAAGAAATCTGTGATTTGTTGCGCTACATTTGTAAACCGCTGGTTGAGCTTGGTCTGCAACATCAAGAGGAAAGCAGTGAGGAAAGCAGTGAGGAAAGCAGTGAGGAAAGCGACAGCAGACGATTACTGCAACGCTATTTAGATTTTATGTTGAATCTGGTGCAGTTCAATAAGGAAATTTATGAGAATTGGACGAAGTTTATTCAGGATTTTTCTTTAAAAGAGAAAAAATTTTCCAACTACTTGCGTGCACTAACCATCATTTTTAAACGTCTGGCCGACAAAAAAATCGTGTATCGAAAAATACACAGGAAAATACGAAGAAAACGCATACTGCAAAGAATAAAAGCTAAAAAACGGAAACCGAGAAAACCAAGACCTAAAAAGCTGAAACCTGTGCCGGATTGGCCCTCGCAAGAAGAGGAAGTTGAAAAGGACTACCCGTCGCAGGGGAAGATCACTTTATCTTATTTTCCGGCTGATATCACGTTTGATCCATGGATCGTGATAGATGAAGAGGGCGAGATCGATGCGATTGAACAAGGTTGGCAGATCGAAACCACAGATCCGGGAACTGGTCGTTTTTTTAGATTTGTAAATGAATATGCGACGCATATGTTGCGACATCGACAGCGTCGTTTACAACCGCTGGTGACCAACTCTTATTATATGAGTCAGGATGTAATTCAGCATCTTTTTTACCTGTTAAATGGCGAATTAAATAGCCAAGATCCGGACAGTTCTGCCATGGCTGCCGCCTGTTTACTCAGCCTGAGCAGTGGCTTGTCACCTGTTGCACTCCTGAACTATGAACAGCTGATTGAAAAGGGGGTGCTGCTGAAAACGGGGAGCGCCAAGCGGACGGAATATCAGGTGAGACTGTATCTGGCGATTACTCAGCAAAAAAATGAAAGTTTAATGCCACATCAGTTGAATCATATGGTATCTCATGAGCTGTATTTGTCCAGCAGCTGGTTTGAATATCTACATTTACGTTGTAGTACTTCGCCTGTGACGGTGCAAGAGGTCAATCAATATCTGAAAAAATGCATAGCAGGACAACAGCTTGGTTCAATCACTGTCGAAAAGTTACAGGCACAGTTGTACTTCCATGTTTTTCACCACACGTTTAATGAATATATTGCACATGTGCTGTCGGGTAAAGATAGTTCTCATGATCTTCCCGGCAGTTTTTACGGAGGGGTTGCAAAGAAGCAGCTGAATGAGAAGTACCGGATTTATCTGAATACGCTGTGCAGACCGGACACGGAAGCCGAGATCAAGATCGTCGAGCAGCAGTTTGAAAGCTCGAGTGAAGCGGATACCACCCGGCTGGGGAGTCAATTGGCCCTGACTCCGGATTTTGTGTCTGATTTCTTCCAGCAGCTGCATAAGGTCTGTCATGAGAAAATTCAGTTGCATCAGCACTTGATCGAGCGGATCAATGCCTACAGTTTGTGGATGTGGCATATCAGCCTGTTATGTTTAACACGACGTCCGCAAGAACATTTGTTGGGGGAGTGTAGTGCTTATGATCTGGATTTAAGACTGCTATATGTGAATGATAAAAAGAATAGCCAATCACGTAAGGATGGGCGTTTTATTCCGTTAGCGAAGTTTTTTACTCAGGCGTTTAAGCATTATCTCGATTTCTTAAACAGTGTGGTCACTCACTATGCTGACTTACTGAAATTTGTCTTCAAGAAAAATTTCACCCTTGAAGATCTGTTTGGCAAGGTGATTGTCTATCCGGGAAGCCTGCCGGTGACGGCTCAAGCATGGGACAGTCCTAAAATCAGGATCAAGCCTCTTAGCCGAGCTTGGGTGAATGAAGCGTTGTCGCGCTATGCCTCAGCGCCTATTTACAATAACTGGCTGCGCCATTTTGCAATGAATATGCTGATGGATCATGGAGTGGCGTTTAATGTGATTCAGGCCTTGTACGGCCATGATCAACGCGATCAGGAGCTGTTTTATCGTTATTCCTCAGCCTCCTTGTATCAGTATATATGCCATGTCAGTCAAGGCATCGATGAGATGATCAAGATATTGCAGGTTGAGCATTTATCCAGTCCGATGCCAAAAAAGGATAAAGCACATGACAAAGCATGATGTGATTGCTACGTATATTGGTGAGCAAGTTGAACTGACTTTTCAGCAGATGCTCCAATCGATTGCAGGGCGTAAAAGAAGTACGACAGATATTGATAAAGGGCTTGAGAAAATCTGGCTAGATTTTCAGTCAGCGCTGAAGAAATTTTTGAAGAACCATAAGCTTAGCACGGCAACACTCCGAGCCCCTTATCTACAACAGAGCGAAGCCTATTTTTTTCAACTGAAGGAAGACTACCTGAGCGAAACGCAAGAGGCTTATCCGATTAAAATCATGTCCCTGATATATGAAAATATCAAGCAGCAAGTCGAAGCGGATTTTAATAATAAGATGTCGGATGTCATTAAAAAAAATCAGGGTAATACGCTTGAAATCGATAGCGAAATTGAGAAAATTTGGGTGGATTGTCAGGAAGAAATCAAGGCATTTTTAAAGGAAAGAAAGATTGCCACGGTCGCGCTGAGAGCCCCTTATTTACAATGGGCTGAAGACTGTTTGATTAAGCGTAAAGAAGCTTATGAAAGCGCGTCGGAAGATGCTTATTTGATTAAGATTCCATCAACCATTTATCATCAGATTGCTCAGCAAGTGGCCTTTACTTTTCAACAAATGAAGGAGGCTATTGCAGGACAGAAGGACAGCCAGCAGGATGTCGATGACCAGATTGCCCGAATCTGGGCGAATTTCGCCAAAGGACTGGAGACTTTCTTAAGGAACAAAGACTTCACCACTCGTGCCAAGCGCAAACCGTATATCAAACACAGTGAAGCCAGTTTTTTAGCCTGTTTAGAACAGTATCAGAATGAGGAACACCAGCCTTATCCGATTAAGCTGCGCCCTACGACGCTGTTTTCTGATCCTCCACCGCGGCAGATTCTCAGCACTGAAGCCAGACTGCGGTTGGGACAGCAGCATTTTCATATTGCCAGAGGACTGAAAGCGTATTGGCGTAGCGAGACATTGCAGATGCCAACAGCACAACAGTGCTTGGGTCATCTGTATTTAAGTCTGATTTATTGTTCAGGCTGTAGTGATCTCACTCAGCTGGTCGCCATCGGCAATCGTCTGCTGGAGGAGGAGAAAGAGAAGGAGAAAATGTGCCATCCGTTGTCTGGGTATTCAACACTGTATCGAAGTGACTATAAAAAAATTACCAATCCACTGGTTCTCAGTTACTGCATGCCACACCGCTATTACGGCAATGAGATTAAAGACAAGAAGATTTATCAGTGGCGGCATGTCTGGTTCAATCCTTATGCACAACTTTTTTTACACATCCTGAAACAGCAAGCAGAGGACCTGCAACCACAACATCCGCGTAAGGTGCTGGAAGCGATTCTGAGTGTGTTCGAGAATCTTAAAAAACAGCTCAAGGTCTCGGAACAGATTGCGGCATTAAAAAAAATCTTGCAATCCGAGGATCAGGATCTCATTGAGATCACTGCACTCAAGCCCTTTCAGCATGTCAACTTGGCGCTAGAAATCCATCCAGACTTGAGTCTGGATATGTGTTTAAGTGAAGTATTGCAGAATCATCTAAAAACCGTGTCTTTAACGGCAGAAGACCAAGGTGTAGCCTGGTTCAATACCTTGAAATCCACGAATGATCTTGTCAAAGTAGAATATGGGATCCTCCCGTTAGAGACTGAAACAGCCAAACCGGTGGTTATCACGGCACATCAGCAACTGAACGAGCTTCCATTTGAGTTGGATTTTTTTGAACAAGAGCGAGCCCCGGCAGGGAAAAATAAGCAAAGCCAAAGACAACGCCATCAGCAGCAGTTTAAGCAATGGCGCAATATTCAAACCCGGTTGAGTGTAAAGAAGGCAGCCTTAGCGGGCGACAATTATAAAGAATGCAATTTGATAGAAGCACAGTTAAGACTATTGAGCTGGATCTTTTATTTGAGAAAAGAAGAAAAAGAAAACGGCAAGAAATTAAAATTGAGTAGTATCAAGCGTTATCTGAGCAGTTTTGCGAAAGACTATTTCTTTCATATCTATATGTATGACAATGACCTTGAACAGATGAGTGTAGAGCACTATGAGCAATTGTATGCCTCCATCCTGAACCGCATCGATGAACGTGCTGAAACACAGCGTGAATACACAGACACTCGCTCTCAGGGTCGGGCACAATATGCCTTTGGACGACTGAAAGATTTCCATGCTTTTTGCCAGAAAGAATATCCGGAGAATGTGCCAGCGGTCAGCAGCTTTGACCACAGTGATTTTCAACGTATCCAGTTCTGTCAAGCCAAGCTCATCAGCCCACAGCTGTTTATTCAATTAAAAAAAACAGTCATTCAGAAAATTGAGGCCTGTTCAACTCAAAAAGAAAAAGTCCATTTGCAGCTGTTGTTGCTAATGTACATCCTGGCTTATCGTTTGGGATGTAGACTCAATGAAATCCGGGGGCTGACACTGGGTGAAATCATTTGTCCTCAACTGCTGTGGAAAGACGATCCAGGCAATCAAACGGTCGCCATACGCATCACCTTGAAAAATAATGTCTATCGACGACTGAAAAGCCAAAATGCGCAACGTCAACTCGATTTGAACGCGGTATTACTGGATGATGAACTGCAAGCGGTGAAAAGCTATCTTCTGCATTGTTTTCAGCAGCCGAATAATAAGAAGGCGAACGAGCAGTTGGTTTTTGAGATCGGTGGAGAAATCCTGAGCGAGCTGTATATCTCAAAAATGACCCGGCTGCTGTTCGATGAAGTCATCAAGCCAGATCACGGCTATACCTTCCACAGTTTCCGCCATAGTGCCGCCACTCATTTGGCAATCGCCTGGTTGGGATCGAAAGAAATGGTGATGACCTATACCGACTACAGCTGGCAGCAGGCTAAGTCTATGCGCAAGCATCTGTTCGGTGAACAGGCTATCAGGCATGAAGCGGTGATTCAGCATAAATGGCGTTTGCTGGCCGATTGGATGGGGCATAGCTCGATTGAACAAACGGCCTCACACTACCTGCATACCCTGGATCTGCTGGCGATTGATCGAATTTACAATACGCCCTGTGTAGTTCATCCTGCTGTTCTGAATAGGCATTATGATCGTGAAGAAACTGAAGCGGTGGATCTGAATCGCGACCGCCAACACCGAAAGTGCTTTGAACGTGAGCAACCGGTGTTGGGTATTGATCAGAAAGTACAACCTTATCTGATGCCCAAGATGCAATTCGAGCTAAAGCCATTATCCTACAAGGTCATCTACACGTATCTCAACACATATCAAGATGCAGAGATCCAAGCACCTCATATAGTGGATAACCTAGATATTTGGATTAAGCGTGCGCTTTGGCTTGCTGTAAAATGGCAAGTACCTTCATTCAGTAAACTTGGATGGAATTTGGACAATGCTGCATCGATCGAGAAAAAGTACTTAAGCGACCTATATGACAAGCAGATCAAAACCAAGCTGAAGCCAAAGAGCCTACAGCTATTTATCGCATTAAAAGATCTTTTAAAGGAGAAAGTTCTGTCGGCTTTAGCTGTATTGATTCAGCATGGCAAACTCAGAAGAAACCAGTTTTGTTTCCAATGTCGTTTTGATGCCCAGCAAAAGCCAAAAATGGGTTGGGAAATGCAGGATTTTATCGAGGGGATGCAGCTGTTGTTACCTGAAGATGTCCAATTACAGTACGAAAACTATCCGGTGGATCTCACGCAAAAAAGTCGTGAGATTCACGTCTATTTTATCGATCAACAAAGCAATAAAAACATTACATTATCCCTTGCATTTGATTTGCTATTGGAAGCTGTACAACACCCTTCCTTATGGGAATAGCCTAAGCAGATATCGTTCAATTTAAGGGGCCCAGGCCTTTGCTTTGTCAAAATCTGATTTGCCAAGCAAAGGCCTGGGTTTCCGCGAATTTGATTTTTTGTTTTAATTATTCTCATGATTTTAATTCATTGAGGCCCTTTCATAGAATTAAAAAATAAATGTAGGTAGTGCTTCAAAAAGTATGCTGCATAGATTTTGAGCTAAACACGCATCCTTGTATGTAGGTAAAATACAGGGATTTTTTCGGCTAAAATTTTGAAAAAATTAAGCCAGCATTCAATTTTAAAATATCACTAAAAAATGAATAAAAAATTCTAATTTGGTTTGACCAAAGAAAAAGATACAAATATGATAATTACATTACAGCAAAATCTGTAATCGGGCGTGGAAACCTGAAAATTACTACAGAAGCATTAAAACCGCTTTAGCGGTTTTTTTGTGCTTATTATGCTTAGTTTGCCATTATGGTAGGCCAGGCAGGGCAGTCTATGACTGGCCGTCTTCTGTAGTGCGGTATTTCCACCCCTGTTTGGTCTACCTCCATCTCGTGGAAAAGATGGTTGTAGATAGTCAACTCTAAACTACAGGTACTAAACATGAAGATTTTATTATCTAATCCCCCCATTTCTCTTAGGTCTCTTTTGTTAGCGCTGACTGGATATTGACGGTCATTTAATTCACAGCTTTAACCAAATCGAACTATATACATTTTCAAATTTCGTACTTGAGCGAAAGTAGGAAAGTGTTGCCTGGAGAAAATAAGAAATGGGTTCTACACGACTATTGACCAATATTATTCAGCGTAAAGTCATGTTGCCAGAAGAAATGTCACCTTCAATGCAGCGTGACAATTTTGAAGTGGCACTGACTGATTTTGAAAAGCATCCAATCATCAAATGTTTATTTAAAGCGGATAACCAGCGTTCTACGGAATGTTGGAGCGTGCAAGAAATTGCAAACTTTATTGAGGATTGCACAGAAGATCAAAACATCAATTTATGCATTTTGTATTGGAAAGATATACACAGCAATATTTACATTATTGATGGAGCACATCGTCTTTCCTGTATCTATGCGTGGATTAATAGATATTTTGCGGATGAGCAAGTCACTCAAGCACCTAATTTCAATGATCCACAAAAACAAGATATTCGTTACCTCCGCAATTATTTAGGAGATCTCGCTGATTTTCAAAGAATTTGCACTGATGCTGAGTTTGCAGAAAAAAAGTCGAAGTTAGAAGATATTAAAATCAGTTTCAGGCAGGTACTGGGGACTCCGGAAGATGCGCGGCGGGTATTTCAATCGATTAACTCAGATACTAAACGTTTAGATAAATATGAGGAATATCACCTAAGAAATCGCGGTAGTGACGCGTATTATGCGATCTATGCCTGTTGTTATATCAATGACAATAAATCTAACCTAGAAGAGCTCCAATATACACGTTTAAATGAGTTGATTGAGTTAGGGGAGAGGATCCACCAGCTACTTTTTTCGACCATTTTATTAGACAATGAAATGAGTCATGGCAAAAAAATTGGCTTGGTCAATGAGCTGATGAATATCATTGCGGGTGATCAGATTCATAATATTATGAGTCTGAATCAGGGGGAGCGCGTTGAAAACCTAATGTCGCATCTGTTGACCATTCTTTGCAGGATAGCGACGCCTGTAAAAAATGCTGGGGTTCCGAGTTTGGGCTTACATCCATACTTATATTTTTATAAGGATCAGCGTTTTCAGATTACTTCTTTTCTTGCATGGTTTTCAATTGTGTATGAAATTCATGAAAGCCGCATGCAGATTCATCATCGAAAGATTAGTTTCAAGGACTTCACCCGGATACGCCGTAGTATTGAGTTCTTGATCGCCAATTTCCCCGTGGCGACCACCGAAACGGTCGGCAAGTTCGGCAGTGGTATCAAGGGCTATGATCGGCTACAAATTGTCTATAAAGCCTTTATTTGCTTAAGCTTGGAAATGGAAGTTGATTTTGATGATGAGGAATGCCTGAATACCTTTATTCTGTCCATGTCTAAGGCCTTCAAGTACATAAACTTTAACGAGTTTTATGTCGAAAGATTTTTGGGTGGTTATGATGATGCAGTCGTCAAGCATGTGGTGGGATATGTGGAGTCGATTAGTCCAATTTCTCGGTCAAAGCCCAAGGCCTTTTCGGCATTAACCAAGAGTCTGCTTAAGCACAATTTTGTGGTGGGTAATCATAACTTTTGCCTCATTTGTGATGGATTGATCTATCTTGATTCTACTGAATCGGATCATCGGATTGCCAAAGCCGTAGGTGGGCAAGGCGTTCTAGAGAATGGTCTGCTGGTTCATCCCATCTGTAATAGGATGAAATCAGATCTGAGCCTGGAAGAGATTAGAGCGGATTTGTTTGGTGAATTACTGTATTGAGCAGCAGAGCGATGAGCTCATTTTTGCAGATGTATCAATGATTAATCACATGATTTAACTTTTGATACATTCAGCCAATGTGGTTATTTTTAATTCAGTCCAGAATCACAACCAGAAACTAGCTGTAGTTTCTGAATGACCGTCAAGGTCCTTAGTTTCGCCCATAGATTCCCTCTGTGGGCTTTTTTTTGATCAAAAATTGTATAGATGCTCTAAAATAAACCTTTTAGCATTTCATAAGCAATTAGGATTAAGGCTGAGACCATCAGCACAACAAAAATGAGTTCCACTCTAGTTAACATATTAATTCCTTTTACTTTTCACTTAATTTATATAGCAGTTAAGTCGCAGCATCAATGACATAACATGACATGGAAAATAATCAAAAAAGATAGAATCTAGATTTTTATTACATTTACTATCCGTATACTTCAACAGCAGCTTTGAATGTTTCACTTAACCTTTAAACTTTTATTAAAATTAAATATATTTACACATGTATTCTAAAATTTGATAGAATTTATTAAAACTTTAGATTCTAAGTGTAAATAATGAGAAGCGCTAATATTCGACGTGATGGCTACTTAAAATTTCTGAATACATGGCAAGACCGTGATGTCATTAAAGTACTTTCAGGTGTGCGTCGCTCTGGAAAATCCACCTTATTGGCGATGTTTCAACAAGACCTAAAAGCACAGGGTGTACAAGCCGAAAACATCATTGCCATCAACTTCGAATTTATGGAATTTGAAGAACTCACCGATTACCGTAAACTACATGATTATGTATTGTCCAAAGTTGATAAAAGTAAAAAAAACTATGTTTTTTTAGATGAAATACAACATGTTACAAATTTTGAGAAAGTAGTCGACTCCTTATATGTTCGGGATTATATCGATTTATATATTACAGGCTCAAACGCATTCTTTCTAAGTGGAGAACTTGCGACTTTACTTACAGGACGCTATATAGAGCAACATGTTCTACCTTTGTCATTCCAAGAATTTAAACAGTGGCATATTGAAAATAATCCGATCATCCAACAATTATCCAATCGTGATTTGTATGCTATGTATACGCGCAGTAGTTTCCCTTATACGCTTGCCATGACTAGCCAGCAAGAAACTTATGATTACTTGCAAGCGGTCTATGCCAGTGTAATGTTTAAAGATGTTATTCCTCGTTTGAATACTGCTGATATTAACTCTCTCGAGCGTGTCGCAAGATATTTGGCAAGCGTGACAGGCTCACCTATTTCCATCAATAAAATTAAAAATACCTTTGTTTCAAGTGGGGTTAAAATTTCATTTGAAACAGTAAAACGCTATATTCAGGGCTTACAGGACAGTTTGTTATTTTATAGCGCCGCACAATTTAAAGTACGCGGGCGTGAGTTATTACAATCCTCTGAAAAATACTATTTAGTTGATGTCGGATTGCGCCGGATTATGTTGCCTGATGCTAATGCTGATCAAGGTCATATCTTAGAAAATGTGATTTATCTTGAGCTTGTCAGACGAGGTTATACGGTCTATGTAGGGCGGGTTGATGAATATGAAATTGATTTTGTTGCTGTCGATACTTTACAGAATTTAACTTATTATCAGGTGGCATTAGAAACGCTCAATGAGGAGACACTCAGCCGAGAGTTACGTCCATTACAGAAAATTTCTGATTCGTATCCCAAGTATTTGCTTACCTTAGACACGATAGGGACTGAAGCGAATTATAATGGTATTGTAAAAATGAGTGCTCTCGATTGGTTGCTATCTGAAAATAAGTAAAGTTGAGGGTAGACATGGATACTCTTATTTATTAATTAAAACTCAAAGACTTTTCAGCATCATTCAAGAATGTATTCAAGCATAATTTCTGCTCCAATTGTAATGGATCGATTTACCTCGATTCGATTGAGTCAGACTATCATGATTGAGCCAGAGTCGCTTACTGAAAGTAGCGAGAATTGCGCTGGAGTTTCTGAAGGATATTAATTCCTTAGTTTGCCCATTCATCCATCTGGGCATTTTTTTTTTGATTAAAATACAATGCGGTTCTTGCTAAAAAATGACGGCACCCACCATAAAACACAATATTCCAAAAATAATCCAAGGCCAGATCTTTGTCTTCGGTTGTTCTAAATTCTGAGGATTATATTCCGTGTGTTCTAGCGATGTCGGTTGTGGAACACGGGTTTTTTTAGAGTAAGGCTGGTGTTTAGAGTAAGATAGTCCCGTACCTGGAATGCCGACACTGGTTCGCGTACCTTTTTTCCCAATATTTAGAGAAGCACCAGGTTTGCCAATGCTGGCACTGCTGATGCCTTTATGGGTCAGATTAATTTTAAAACCCGGGAATAATTTAATACTTTTACGAAATCTAAAACCCATATTGCTCTCATTCTAAAACTTAGCTCAATTCACGCGCTATACCAGGATCCATGATCTGCTAGAGATCGTACTTTGACGGCTATCATCAGGATACTAGTATATTTTTTATCTGATGATTGCAATACTACCTTTAAATACCGTCAAAAATGTTTACTGTATATTTGCTGTAGGGTAATCTTAAAGCTGCTATTTATTGACTGATTGGTATATGACGACAGATAAGCATGAAGTGCTTCTTCGAATGCGAGCCATCGAGCTGCTTGCTTACTGGGAAGGTCGTTTGGTTACCAATCGTTTGATGAGCTGGTTTGGGCTCAGTCGACAGCAGGCTTCTGCGGATATCAAGCGTTACAATACGCTGTATAACCCCGATGCCTTGATTCATGACCCCTCCGTAAAAGGCTATGTGCCTAAAGCCACGTTTCAACCGGTGCTGACTACCGTACATATCAATGAATATCTCAATATGCTCTCGGGCTTGGTCAGTGAATCGCATGCCCTGATTGCGATGCCAGAACCGAATCTTGCAGCAGTTCAATTACCTGATCGCAGTGTGCGCCCCGAAGTGATTCGGGAGGTTTTGCGTGCCTGCCGAAACCAAAACACTTTAAAAATGATTTATGCCTCGATGCAGAATCCGCAGTGGCATGAACGCATCATTTCCCCACACACCCTGGTGTATACCGGTTTTCGCTGGCATGTCCGTGCCTATTGCCATCAGAGCAAGCAGTTTAAGGACTTTTTACTCTCCAGAATTGATCGCACACCTGTTGTGGTGGCGATTGAGTCAGTAGACCCTGCTCAGGATCAGCAATGGCATGAAGAAATTGTACTGACGCTGATCCCTAATCCAAAATTGAACTCATCACAACAAGCGCTGGTCGAAAAAGACTTCGGCATGCCTGATGGCAGATTACAGATTCCGGTGAAAAAAGCCCTGGCTCACTATACCTTGCAGCGATATCAGGCCGCGATCACGCTGGCTGAGGCGGATGATGCCTTGAAATATCCCTTGGTACTACAACGCTCAGATATCGAAAAGCTGTCGTCTTACCTGTTTGATCAGGCCTCATAGGAGATTGGCCATGTTAGAACAATTTCATTATGACAGTGACCTGATTGGTGGCTCCCTGATGGTGCGTGAAAGCCGGCTGATCGCTGATCTGTTATTACGAGAAGCGACTCCAGAACAATGGCATCAGGCAATTCAGATTGACAATATTCTGCAAAAAAGAACGCCTGCTTCAGCCCAACGTAACGCCACTGCCATTCGTAAGCGTCTTGAGCGCTTAGAGCCTGATTTCTGGAAAGCTTTGCGTGATGGGGATGATGAGCTGGCGACCCAGGTGGCTTTTTGTGGGGCACTGGAACGCAACCTGTTGCTGCTTGAGTTTATGGAAACGGTGATGAGGGATGCCTATATCTCCCAGGCGCAATACTTGGACAGTTATATCTGGTCAGACTTTCTGGATGAGCGCTCACAACGCGATCCGGATATCTGCGAATGGAAAGAGTCCAGCAAGAAAAAAATGGGGCAGGTGGTGTTTCGCATGCTGGCAGAAGCCGGTTACTTAAAAAGTACCCGTAAGCTGGAGTTACAGCGCGTGATCGTCAGAGCAGAGCTGCGTAGCCTGTTGGAAGAACATTATAAACAACGCATTAAAAGATCTATGGAAGTGTCGCTATGGACGCGGTAGTTGTAGAGGGGCAGCAATGAGTCAAACAATACATGAGCGTCTGAACCAGATTCCAGAGCGAATTCTTTCCACCGAGTTTCTCACCGGGCAAGGACTGGGCAATGAAATTGGCTTCTGGATTTTTGATTATGCGCCTGAAGATGAGTTGAAAGTGCGCGAATATCTGCATTTTCTCGAAGGGATGCTGGAGAAAAAACACAGTCAGCTGAAGGTGGTGAATATCAACCTGCTGCAAGCCGTGGTGGATTATCTGGCTGAGCGTAACTTCATCGATAAAGCCATTCAAATGCAAAAAGCCAAAGGCGATGAAGCGCTGCTCAAAGCCTTAAAGGGCCCACTGCATATGGATAAGTTCGCGCCGTATCTGGTGAGTAAATATGCCACCAATGCGCAAGATATTGTGTTGATGACTGGGGTTGGGTCGGTTTGGCCACTGTTACGTGCCCATCACTTATTGAACAGTTTGCATTCGTTACTGGGGCATAAGCCAGTGGTGCTGTTTTACCCGGGCTATTACGACGGTCAAGCGATGAGTTTATTTGGAAAAATTCCAAGCAACAATTACTACAGAGCATTCAGATTAGTGCCTTAAACACGGCAAATAGAAATAAGAATTCGGGGGAATGGATTGAGATGAACATTAAAGAACTTTTTTACAAGCCATTAGATCGTGCAATTAACGGGGTGGTGAAGGCAGATCAGGATGATAATGCCACGGTTTACCAGGAGCTGGATGAGTACGTGGTCACCAATGAGCTGGAAAAGCATTTTCGTGACTTTTTCCAATCCTATGGTACAGACCTAAGCGATCCTTCGATTGCCAATCGTGTCGGCGTGTGGATTTCTGGCTTCTTTGGTTCAGGTAAATCACATTTCCTGAAAACCTTGTCGTATATTCTGGCCAATAAAGTGGCACGTGACGCGGAAGGTAACGAACGCAGTGCTGCAGAATTCTTTGATGAAAGCAAAATCCGGGATGCGTTTATCCGTGCGGATATTGGTAAAGCGGTTAGTCATCATGCCGATGTCATCCTATTTAACATCGACAGTAAAGCCAGCTCCAATGATGATGGTAATCCGATTCTGAATGTATTTTTACGCGTGTTTAACGAGTATCAGGATTTTAGTGCCGATCACCCACATATTGCCCATATGGAACGTCACCTGAGCCAGAAAGGGGTGTATGAGCGCTTTAAACAGGCTTTTGAAGAATCTAGCGGCATGTCTTGGCTAGAAGAACGTGACGGCTATCAGTTCTATCAGGATGATGTCGAAACCGCGATTTCCCAAGCCCTCAACTTATCAGCAGAAGCTGCGCATAAATGGTTTGAGGATTCTGAGCAGACCTTTAGTGTTTCGGTTGAAAACTTCTGTCAGTGGGTGAAAGAATACCTGGACAGCAAAGGACCCCAGCAACGCATGTTGTTCTTGGTCGATGAAGTGGGGCAGTTTATTGGCAGCGATACCCGCTTGATGCTGACATTGCAAACCATTACTGAAAATCTAGGTACGATCTGTAAAGGCCGCGCTTGGATTATCGTCACCTCACAGGCAGACATCGATGCTGTTTTAGGTGAGATGTCTTCTTCCAAAGCCAATGACTTCTCCAAGATTGCTGGACGTTTTAAAACCCGTTTATCACTGTCCAGTTCCAATACCGATGAAGTCATCCAGAAACGTTTATTACGTAAAACCCCAGAAGCTGAAGCATTGCTCAGATCAGTGTTTGAGCAAAAGGGTGATATCTTAAAAAATCAGATTACCTTTGACCGTTCAGGCCCAACCCTCAAGAACTATGAGGGGCCAGATAGCTTTATTCATAACTATCCTTTTGCGCCGTACCATTTCCAGCTGGTACAAAAAGTATTTGAAGAAATCCGTAAAGTCGGTGCGACTGGTGCACACTTGGCCTATGGTGAACGATCCATGCTGGATGCGTTCCAGATGGCCGCGAATGCGATTGCCACAGATGAAGTCGGTGCTCTGGTTCCTTTCCACCGCTTCTATACTTCAGTCGAAGGCTTCCTGGATACAGCAGTGAAGCGTACCATCGACCAGGCAGGGCAGAATAAGACCCTGGATGGTTTTGATGTGCAGATGCTGCGTACCCTGTTCATGATCCGCTATGTCGATATCATCAAAGGTACGCTGGATAACCTGGTGACTTTGTCGATTGAGAAAATTGATGAAGATAAGCTGGCATTGCGCAAGCGGATTGAAGAGAGCCTGCAGCGTCTGGAAAAAGAGAGCCTGATTACGAGGAATGGCGATGAGTTCCTGTTCCTGACCAATGAAGAACGTGATATTACCCGAAAAATCAAAGCCACTGACTTAGCAGCTTCAGAAGAAAATAAAGAGTTAGCCAATCTGATCTTTAAAGATTTACTGCGCGATCAGAACAAATACCGCCATCAAGCCAACAAGATGGACTATCAGATTGGTCGTTTCCTAGATAGCCATAGCCTGGATGGCAAGTATGAGAGCGATTTGAAAGTTGAAATCATTTCTCCGCTGGATACGGAATACAACCTCTACACTGAAGCTTACTGTATTGGTAAAAGTACTCAGGCTGAAGGACAAGTGCTGTTTAAACTGGCAGACGATAAACAGTTCTTTAATGAACTGCGCACCTGGCTGAAAACCAATAAATTCATCCGTTTAAATGATGATGGCACTCAGTCCGATATCACCCGTATTCTGGCAGACCGTGGCCGTGAGAATCAGGAGCGTAAAAAACGCCTGCGTGCCCGGGTCGAAGAAATGTTGCTGGACGCGGAAAGTTATGCCTTGGGTCAACATCTACAACTTTCATCTTCAAGTCCAACCACCAAGCTGGATGAGGCTTGTCGTTATTTGCTGGAAAACACCTATACCAAACTGAGCTATCTGCAAGTCTATCAGCAGGATGCCTGGCGCGAACTGAACGCCGTATTGACTGTGGATGATATGGCGCAACTCGGATTGTCTCTGGATGGCGGTCAAAGCAATCCGAAAGCCCTACAGGAAGTGGAGCAGTACATTGCACTACGCGCCACTGGTACAGAGCGTATTCTAGTCTCAGATGTGATAGATCGTTTTGCCAAACGTCCTTATGGCTGGCCAGATGCCGAGATTTTACTGCTGGTAGGTCAGCTGGCTGCGATGGGGCGGATTTCACTGCAGTTAAATGGCGGCAGCTTACAGTTAAAAGATGCCTTTGAACCTTTACAGAACAGCCGCCGTCGCCGTGATGTGTCGATCATTAAAAAGCGCCAGACTGATGATCAGGTGTTGAAACAGGCACGCCAACTCACCCAAGACCTATTCTCGGCGATGGGACCAGCGACAGAAAAAGAGCTGTTTGAATTCTATACCCAGTATTTTAAGACTTGGTTAGCCAACTTTAAGTCGTATAAGAGTAAAACTGATGTCGGACAGTTCCCGGGCAAGAAAGTGATTGAAAAGTCGATTCTGACTTTGGAGCGCTTGCTGGCCAATAGCGACAGCTTCGATTTCTTTAAAGCCGTGGTTGAGAACAAGGACGACTATCTTGACCTGGAAGAAGATTATCGTGATATTCATGAGTTCTTCACTAACCAGATGCCGAGCTGGCAGCAACTGCAACAGGCCTTACGTCATTTTGAGAAGAACAAACAGGCGCTGGGCAGTGATGAGGTAGCTAAAAAAGCCCTGTCTGAATTACATCGTATTGCCACCCTTGAATCGCCCTATGGCCTGTTAAATAAAGTGGCTGATTTGGTTCGCACAGTGGAAAGCGTCAATGAGCAATTGCTGACTGAGAAGCGCAATCAGGCAATAGAACACATTGATGACAAGATCAAGCAGTTAGAAGCCGAGATTAAAAACAGTGGCATCGCTACCGCTGAATTGAGTAACAAGCTATTACGCCCACTGCAATTGCTGAAAGCGGATATTGAAGTGGAAACTAGCCTGTCCACCATCTATATGCTGCAAACCCAAACCAGCGTCGAGCGTTTTGATGAAGCCTTGTATGAGTTGGAAAGCGAAGTTCAGGCGGAAATCCAGCGACAGGCCAAAGCGGCACAACTGGCTCAGAGCAAAGCCGAGAGTGTAACCAACACTGCAACCACCTCCAGCCCAGCTACATCAGCACCTGCTGCGAGTCCGGTACAGCCTGCGATAGCCGTAGTGCCACCGAAACCGGTGGTGGAAGTCGATGTCGCCAGCATTTACAGCAAAAGCTCAAGTAGTGTCTACCTGGAAACAGAAGAATCAGTGGATCAGTTTGTAGACGCACTCAAAGCTGAATTGAAAAAAATTGTGAGTGATAAAAAGCGTGTGCGTATCCGCTAACTTGGGTTAGGGATATCGGCATCAGTCATTAATTAAAGGTTTAAAGATGAATACCAGTAATATTAAAAAATACGCACCGCAAGCACGTAATGATTTTATCGCAGCCATGCGCAAGCAGGCCGCCAAATACGGCATCACCGCAGACAGCATTTTACCGGCAGAACAGAAAGGCGACTTGCTGCTGATTGGCGATCAGGTTTTTCCGCTATCCGTCATGAAATCTCGTGAGAAGCTGATCAAACGCATTCAAACCAGCAGTTTTGAGCAGACGATTGATTATATCGCTTACAGCTGGTTTAACCGTCTCTGTGCGATTCGCTACATGGAATGCAAAGGCTTACTGGATCATGGTCGCCGTGTGTTGAGTAGTGCCGATGGCAGTGCAGGCTTGCCACAGATTCTGGAAGAATGTCTGGATATTGACCTACCAGGTTTAGATGCCAGCCGTGTGGCTGAACTCAAGCTGGATGGCAATAAAGACGAAGAGCTGTATCGGGAGCTGTTATTGGCGCAGTGTCATGCGTTGAATCAGGTGATGCCACTGCTGTTCGAACAGGTTTCTGATGAGTCAGAACTGTTATTACCTGACAATTTAACCAAAACCGATTCCTTGATTCGTGATTTGGTGAGCAGCATTCCGGAAGAAGACTGGTCGGATGTGCAGATTATTGGTTGGCTGTATCAGTTCTATATTTCTGAAAAGAAAGACCAGGTGATTGGTAAAGTCGTCAAGAGTGAAGACATTCCAGCTGCGACACAACTCTTCACCCCGAACTGGATTGTGAAGTATTTGGTGCAGAATAGTGTTGGTCGTCTATGGATGATGGCACAGCCTGATAGTACGCTTGCCAGTGAGTGGGAATACTATATTCAGCCAGCTGAGCAAAGCGACGAAGTCAATGCACAACTGAAACAACTGATTGATGTGCGCATCAGTGAAGATGGTGATACCTTAAACCCTGAAAGCATTACGGTGCTGGATCCAGCCTGTGGTTCGGGACATATTTTAGTAGAAGCCTATGATTGCTTAAAAGCAATTTATTTAGAACGTGGTTACCGCAGCCGAGATATCCCACGTTTGATTCTGGAAAATAACCTGTACGGGATTGATATTGATACCCGTGCCGCACAATTGGCCAGTTTTGCGCTGTTGATGAAAGCGCGTGAGGATGACCGCCGTTTATTTAGCAATCCACCGAAGCTGAATATTATTGCGCTACAAGACAGTCAGCCAGAACGTTTAGAAGCATTCAGTCAGGATTTGGCAAATACTGGTATTGCGCAGGCAGATTTAAAAGAGCTGCTGGATCTATTTGAACACGCTTCAACCTTTGGTTCTTTGATTCAAATCCCTGCAGCATTCGCTCATAAGCTACCTGATTTAGAAAGCAAGCTGAATACAGCAGCAGCGTCTGGTGATATTTTTTCGCAGCAATCAGCACAAGAATTATTACCTTTAGTTCAACAAGCTAAATTACTCGCTAAACAATATGATGCAGTGATTGCTAACCCGCCGTATATGGGTAATAAATATTTAAATCCAAATCTTAAAACCTATTTAAAAAAGAACTATCAAGGTTATGAAAGAGATTTATTTTCAGCTTTTATGATTCGAGACTTACAACTAACAAAAGAAAGTGGGCAGCTTGGTTTTATGTCTCCTTTTGTATGGATGTTTATTTCTGCTTATGAAAATTTACGTGAATATTTTATTGATCATACAACAATTACCAGCTTGATTCAGTTGGAGTACTCTGGTTTTGATGGTGCAACGGTTCCAATTTGTACATTTACATTAGCAAAAGCACATATCGTAGAATTTACTGGTTCATACATTAGTTTATCTGATTTTAAAGGTTCAGAAAATCAAGCACCGAAGACTTTAGAAGCTATTAAAAATCCCAAGTGTGGATGGTTTTATAATACGCAACCAGATGGCTTTAAGAAAATCCCTGGAAGTCCAATTGCTTATTGGGCAAATTCTACTATTAAAGAAATATTTTCAAATACTTCTGTTTCAAAATATTCTGTACAAGAAAGTAGCCAATGTTTAACAGGTGATAATAATAAATTTCTGAGATTTTTATGGGAAGTCGATGCTAGTAAAATTGGCAAAAATAAAAAATGGATTTTTTATGCAAAAGGAGGAGGTTTTAGAAGATGGTATGGAAATTTAGATAATTTAGTGAATTGGAGCCCTGAGGCTATCCACCACTATAGAACCTCAAAAGTACCAAGGATTATTCCTGAATATTTATGGTACAAGGAAGGAGTTACTTGGGGGTTTATAACTTCTTCTTTGCCAAGTTTTAGATACTTACCTGAAAATGCTGTTTTTGATGTTGGTGGAAGTTCAATATTCTTTGAAGATGAAAAAGACTTAAACTTTTTCTTAGGTCTATTTAACACACCAGTTGCAACTAAATTGATAGGGGTTTTTAATCAAACATTAAACTATCAATTGAGAGATATCAGAAATTTACCTGTCTGCGGAAAAGATGGAGGCTATAATCGATTAATTGATGATATTGTTAAAAAATGTTTGCACATTTCAAAGCAAGATTGGGATCATTATGAAACTTCAATCGACTTTCATGAATATCCAATTATTCGTACTCAACAACCAACTCTAGAACAAGCGTTTAATACATGGCAACAGCAAAATGCTGACGCCGTGGCTGAAATGAAACGTTTGGAAGAAGAAAACAACAAGCTGTTTATTGACGCTTATGGTTTACAGGATGAATTGACACCCGATGTTCCAGATGAACAAATTACGCTCACCCGTGCCAACCGTGAAAAAGACAGCCAGCGTTTAGTTTCTTATGCACTGGGTTGTATGATGGGACGTTATAGCCTGGACGAACCAGGTCTGATCTATGCCCATGCAGGCAATCAAGACTTTGATGCCAGCCGTTATCAAAAATTCCCAGCCGATGCAGACGGCATTATTCCATTGACCGAAATGCACTGGTTTGAAGATGATGCAACGCACCGTATTCGAGAGTTCTTAACTGCGGTTTGGGGTAAAGACACACTAGACGCTAATATGCTGTGGTTGGCAGAAAGCTTGGATAAAAAAGCCAGTGAAACAGCGGAAGATACCATCCGCCGTTATCTCGCCAGCAAATTCTATAAAGACCACATGCAAACCTATAAAAAGCGTCCGATCTACTGGTTATTTAGCAGTGGTAAACAGGGGGCTTTCCAGGCGTTGGTGTACTTACACCGTTATAATGAAAGTACCTTGGCACGTATGCGTACCGAATACGTCATGCCGCTGATTTCCAAAATGGCTGCGTATGCCAACTCTCTGGAAACAGCAAAAGAAAGCAGTGACTCTGCGGCTGAAATCAAACGTATCGAGAAAAAACTGCAGGATCTGCATAAGCAACAAGCTGAACTGAGTAGCTTTGAAGAAAAACTGCGCCATTATGCCGATCAGCGTATTTCACTGGATCTAGATGATGGGGTGAAAGTGAACTATGGCAAGTTTGGGGACTTGTTGGCTGAAGTGAAAGCTGTGACGGGGGAAAAGTGATGAATAGCTTTTCTTCCACACTAGATCATGCAGAGGTGGTTGCATGAACTTAAGTCAACTTCAGCAAGGCCTGGAACAAGCCTTTTATACTGAACAGCACCGAATTGTCTTTTGGTATGATGCAGAACAGTCATTTACTGAAGAAATCAAAGCCCTAGAGCTAAATGATGTCCAGATTCTAAATATGGCAGAAGAATCCAGCCTTGCGATTAAGCTTAAACTGGAACTTGAGGATCAGCAGGGTAAATACTTGCTGTATTTCCCAAGTGCTGAGCCTGAAACTGAAAAAGACTGGTTACTGGACATCAAGCTGTATTCACGCAGCTTCTATGCCGATCGTTTCTCGATTATTTTCAATGAGCTGGGTTTACAGCAGCAGAGTCTAAGAGAACATCTGGCCAAACGTGAAGAATTCCTCAAAGCCAAAGCACGTCTGAGTACATTGAAACGCTATATCCAGCCTGATGCAGATGCACAGGATCTGGATATGGCCATGATTGCGGCTGTGGTCAAGGCTGACAGTGCCGAACTTATGCATATCGTTCTGGCACTGGCAGATGAAATGGTACAGCAGAATCTGGCTCTGGAAGTCAATCCAGAATCCTTTGCTGAACTGGAAAAGTTCCAACTGGTGCCGGCTTTGGTCACGGCATTACAGGCGGAAATTGGTTATCCAGCATCGGTTGAAGAATTGAATGGGGAAGCACCATTCAAGCTCGGTACGTTCTTTATTCGTTTGATGAGCACAGGTTTCTGTGAAAGCCTGGGCGATATACCGCTATGGGCTCAAGAACTGGTGATGTCATCTGTCAGTTCACGTGCGACGGCTAGAGCCTTCTTGTCGCGCTGGAGAGACAGTTCCAAATACTACCCAACCTTTGATAAGCTTTCCCAGAGCGTGGCCAATGCACTGCGGATCCAAGAAAAGGTCGGGGCTTTTGATCTGGAGCAGCTGCTCGATGTCATGACCTTTGAAGTGATTGAACAAAAGATCATTGTCGATCTGGCCAGCCAGATCCCTGCAGCAGCCAAAGCTGAACTGGAACATTTCAGAACGATTATTTCTACCCGTCTGGATGGCTATTGGGCGTCCAAACATAAGGACGATGCAACCCGCCGTAAATACCGTACCGTCTATACAGCGTTGCAGGCAGCGATTGAGCTGTTCAGTTTACGACTACAGTTTGATTCCGGTTTCTATTTTGACTCCAGCGAAGCCTTGTATAAAGCCTACGAGCAGGAGTTGTATCGCTTTGATCTGGCCTACCGCCACTACAGTGCTGCTTCTCAACGCGCTCATGTCGATATCCTGAAAAAACTTGATGAAGAAGTCGAAAATTGCTATTCCTACTGGTTTATTGACCATTTGGCACGAAACTGGGGAGAGCGGGTTGAAGCTGAGCAACGCTTGAATGTCTGGAAAGTGGCAGATATCCCAAATCAGCAGAACTTCTACGATACCCACGTCAGACCCTTACTCAATTCTGCAACGAAACGCCGTATTGTGGTAATTATCAGTGATGCTTTTCGCTATGAAGCTGCGGTAGAGCTGCGTGATCGTATTAATGAAAAGCGTTATTCTGAAGCGACCTTGTCTTCACAGCTGGGTGTCGTACCAAGTTACACCACACTTGGCATGGCCTCGTTGTTGCCGCATCAGACTTTGGAGTACAAAGAGGCCGCAGGGGATGATGTTTTAGTAGATGGGCAATCTAGCAAAGGGACTGCAGCACGATCCAAAATTCTGGCTACCTATAATGGATTGGCAGTCACCGCTGAAATGGTAAAAGGCTGGTCGCGTGATGAAGGCCGTGAAGCGCTGAAAGACCATGAGCTGATTTACGTTTATCACAACGTGATTGATGCACGCGGTGACAGCGCCTCGACAGAATCAGAAACCTTTATGGCGGTGGAACATGCCATTGAAGAGCTGACAGAACTTAGCCGCAAAATCTTAATGCACTTCAATATTTCTACCCTGTTGATTACAGCCGACCATGGCTTCTTGTTCCAGCAAAGTAAACTGGAATCTGCGGATCGTTCAAGCTTGACTGAAAAACCTACCAATACATTGAAGAGCAAAAAACGCTATGTGATTGGGCATGGTTTACCAGAGAGCAAGGAAGCCTGGAAAGGCTCAACCCAAGCTACGGCAGGCACATTATCTGCGACTGATTTTTGGATTCCAAAAGGGGCGAACCGTTTCCATTTTGTAGGAGGCTCACGTTTCGTGCATGGCGGCATCATGCCTCAGGAAATCGTAGTGCCTGTACTAACGGTAAAACAGCTACGTGGTGAAAAGGCTGGACAGCGGACCAAGCGTAAAGTTGAGGTCATTTCTACCAAATCCACGCTGAAGATGGTCAATAACATCCAGAAGTTTGATTTGATGCAAACTGAAGCTGTCAGTGAGCTGGTCATGCCAGTGACTTTATCCATTGCCATTTATGATGGGGATCTTAAAGTTTCCAGTGAAGAAACTTTGACTTTTGATAGCACTACCGACTCTGTTGCCGATCGGGTCAAACAGGTCAGGCTGTCATTGTCTGGCACTGATTTTGACCGTAAGAAAGATTACTTCCTAGTGCTGAAGGACAAAGACCTGAATATCGAAATGCAACGCTATAAGGTCACCATTGATCTGGCATTTACCGATGACTTCTCCTGATAACGAATTAACGATAGAGCGTAGCCTACATGGAATCTGCTAACGATAAAGAACTGGATCAGCTGCTGAATGAACACTTTGCTGGGCGGGTGGTACGTAAGGATCTGACTAAACTGATCAAAGAAGGGGCAAATGTCCCGGTCTATGTACTCGAATACCTGCTGGGGATGTACTGTGCCTCGGATGATCCAGAGATCATTGAACAGGGACTACGTAACGTAAAGACCGTACTGGCTGAGAACTACGTCCGACCGGATGAAGCCGAGAAGGTGAAATCCCTGGTCCGTGAACGGGGCAGTTATAAGGTCATTGATCGGGTGACTGTAAAACTGAATGAGCGTAAAGACAAATACGAAGCATCATTTAGTAATCTGGGCATCAAAGATGCCGAAATCTCGGCAGGCATCGTCAAAGAGTATGAAAAATTACTTGTTGGTGGTATCTGGGTCATTGCTACGCTCAGTTACTATTTTGAAGAAGGGCAAACCAATTCTCCATTTGGGGTGAGTTTACTCAAGCCGATTCAAATGCCGAATATGAATATGGATGAACTTTTCAGTGGCAGAGCAGCATTAAGCACTGATCAGTGGCGCGAGAGTTTAATCCGTTCGATCGGCATGGAACCGGCTTCGTTAAAAGAGGACGTGCAATGGCACCTATTAGCGCGTATGGTTCCGTTCGTTGAAAATAACTATAACGTCTGTGAACTGGGACCACGCGGTACCGGGAAAAGCCATATTTACAAAGAGTGTTCACCGAATAGTATTTTAGTCTCTGGTGGGCAAACGACTGTCGCCAACCTGTTCTATAACATGAGTAGCCGCCGTATTGGTCTGGTGGGCTTATGGGATGTGGTAGCTTTTGATGAAGTCGCCGGTATTTCCTTTAAGGACAAAGATGGCGTACAGATCATGAAAGACTACATGGCCTCAGGATCTTTTGCCCGTGGTCGTGAACAGATGGAAGCCTCAGCTTCGATGGTTTTTGTGGGTAATATTAACCAAAGTGTTGAATCCTTGGTGAAGACTAGCCACTTATTGGCTCCTTTTCCTGAAGCAATGATCGATTCAGCATTCTTTGATCGCTTTCATGCCTATATCCCGGGTTGGGAAATTCCAAAAATGCGTCCGGAATTCTTTACTAACCGTTATGGTCTAATCGTTGATTATCTGGCTGAATTCTTCCGGGAAATGCGTAAGCGTAGTTTTGCGGATGCCATTGAGAAGTACTTTAAGCTCGGCAACAACCTGAATCAGCGCGATGTGATTGCCGTTCGCAAGACGGTTTCCGGATTGATGAAGCTGCTCTACCCACATGGTCAGTTTAACAAAGAAGATGTACGGCAATGCCTGGAATATGCACTGCAGGTGCGCCGTCGGGTCAAAGAACAGCTGAAGAAAATTGGAGGGATGGAATTCTATGATGTGCATTTCAGCTATATCGACAATGACACCTTAGAAGAGCATTTTGTTTCAGTCAAAGAGCAGGGGGGTGGCGGACTTATTCCCGAAGGTCCTGCTAAACCAGGTTTTTTGTATACCATCGGACTCAGTAATAAGGGCATGCCAGGTTTATACCGCTTAGAACTGCAAGTCACTAAAGGTTCAGGAAAATTGGCGACATCTGGCTTATGGAATTCAAGTAGTGCCAAAGAACAGGTCAAGATTGCTTTTGATTACTTCAAGGCCAATGCATCCCGGATCTCGGGGGGCAGTAAGGTGCTGGAACATGATTTCCATTTACATGTGGTGGAATTACAGAATACCGGCCCGCTCAGCCATCTTGCTCTGCCAAGTTTAGTGGCTTTTGCTTCTGGCCTGTTAGGACGATCGGTACAAAGTCAGATGGTGGTACTGGGTGATATGAGCTTGGGTGGTTCTGTGACACCGGTGGAAAGTATTGCCGAATGTCTTCAAGTTGCTTTTGATGCGGGTGCCAAGAAGGTTGCTTTGCCAATGAGTAGTGCGGCAGATATCCCAACGATTCCTGTGGAACTGTTTACCAAGTTCCAGACCAGCTTTTATGCAGATCCGGTAGATGCTGTGTTTAAGGGGCTAGGGGTGGATTAATTTCATATCTGTCTGGAAGAGTTACAGTAGATTGTTTTAAATTCAGTTTCTCAAGTTAAACACCATGTTGTAAAAGCATAATACTGCCTCTTTTAAAGAGCTAGTATTTTAGGGGGGGATTACCCTTCATTTTTTCTTGATCAGATATCTGTTGTATTTTGACAGGATTTTGTTGATCTAAATATTTTTGATACCAAACACGCAATGTTTCAGGAGTACAACCGATTTTAGGAGCAATAGCTGTGATTGCTGCCCAAGTAGAAGGATAATCTTTTTCAGATTCAATTAGTAATTGAACCGCTCTTTCTCTGATTTCAGGGGGCAATTTTACTTTGCCATTTGTAAGGTAAAAGGGGTCAATTTTAGAATGCCGTTGACAATGTATCGCCTTTTGAGTTTGAAGCAATGTACAATGATAAGATTAACCCGTTAGGTCAGGTGGCCTAACTTAAATAAAAAGTCTCCGACAAACCCGGTACGGTTCACTATCTATTGTTATTCTTACCTGAAATTGATGTGAGCTTATAGAGACAAGGTAAATTTGCAAAAGTGCCGGCTATTCAGTGTTCATTGAATGTTTAATTTAATTTATTAAGCTTGACCTTAGAGTGGCTCTAAGCCTTATACTTGGTACAAATTTTTCGATTGTTATGATGATGCGTTCTACTACATGGATTACAGTCTTGGTTGGATTGTTCATGTTCCAAAGCTTTTGGAATGTGGCGGCGGCCTTTTGTGTCCATGAACAACAGCCTCAATCACAGCAGAGTTATCATTTTGGTCATCACCAAAATACCTTGTGTGCCAGCGATAGTCGTCAACACGATCATAATGGACAGTCAGAAAACATAAAAACATTCAGTAGCGATTTAGAAATCGGTGAAGATCATCAAGATCATCTACCATCGATGACGCATTTGATTGTACAAAATGAAAAAGTAGATGTGTTTCATCCAAGCTCTGAAGTTAAAGTGAATCCACAATTTCATTGGAAAAACAGCTATCAGGCTCCTGACCTGTTTCAACAAAGCCCACCTCCCGAATTTTCCCCGCTCATGGTGGGGTAGCCTAAAACATTCCCACCACTTTTATTATTTAAATAAGTGGGAAAAATCATGTCTTCACAATCAATTATACTCTTGCGTCATAGCTTGGTTGCTTGTATATGTGCAGCGGCTATGCAATATAGCTATGCTGAAAACGTTACCAGCTTTGAATCCGCTTTAGCAAAAGTACAAAGTTACCAGACTCAAGACAAGCTGTGGCAACAAGTTCAGCAAATATCTGAATTGAATATTCAGCAAAGTCGGTTATGGCAGAATCCAAGTATAAGTTTAGAACAGTCTGGCTTTGGCTCAGGTCAAGAACAGGAATTCAATGTTGGCGTTAGTCAACCTCTAGATCTATTTGGTCAGCGTAAGCTGAACCGGGTGATTGCCAATACCTCGAATCAACAAATCCAATTGCAACAGCAATTATGGAAGGCACAAAGCCAACTGATTGTTAAATTTGCATGGTCGCAATTTGCACTTGCTGAGGTTGAGCAGTCTGCTTATTCAGTACAGTTAAAAACAAGTAAAGCCAATCTGGACAGTGCCCAGAAACGCTATCAGGCAGGCAGTATTGCCCTGGTTGATTTTGAGCGTACCCAAATTGAAGCGCTAGAAATCCAACGACTTTATCAGCAAGCGATGCTGAATAAACAAGCTGCCGGTCGTCAGCTGTCTAATTTGTGGGGGGGAGAAACATCTTCACATCTTCAATTGAATAAAACCGCTATCCCTTGGCCAGAGCAAAGTCTCCAAACTGTGCAACGGTATATTGCTGAAGGGTGGCTAGAAAAATTCTATGCCTTGAACATTCAGCAATCGGATCATCAAATTGAAAATTTAAGAATTCAGGCACGTCCCAATCCGACTTTAAATGTAGGCATGAAACGTAGCAAAACCCCTAATGAAAGCAACGATACGACTTTGGCAATCGGCGTGGCTATTCCACTGAATATTTTCAACCGCCAGCAATATGCGATCCCGATGGTCCAGCAACAGCAAATATTGCTGAACCAACAGCAGCAGCGTGAGCTGAAGCAACAAATACTCAATATTGCCAACAGCATGCATCAGCTCAAAGGTTTACGTAGCCAGTTCGATGCCACAACAGCACAAGTTACTTTGGCGACCAAAGTTCAGAGCCGTACTTTACAAGGGTTTCAGGCAGGGAAACTGTCCATTACCGACGTTCAGCAAGCAACCACCCAACTGCAGAATCTTCGATTGGGTCAATTACAAATTCTACGTCAAGCTTGGCAAACTGCCCTCGCAGCTGAGGCACTCAGTATTGGCACAAGTTATGAAGAAATTAGCCGTTCGGATGCCTATACACAACTGAATAAAAAGGCAGTCGAAGCATCGCAAAATTTAATCAATGGGGGAGCACGATAAAATGAACGCCAAGCAAAACGGAAAAATATCCCAGTCTCTCATGATTGCAATTTTGATTCTGATTACGGTCTTGGTCAGTCTGGTTATTTGGTTAAGTTCAAAAAAAACTGAATCTGAGGGGCATGGTCATGATGAGGGAAATGCCGAACATTCTGATGAAGATAGTTCTGAAGAAGGACATGCTGAAGAAGGCGAAATACAACTGACCAGCCAACAAATGGTTGAACAAGGTTTAAAAGTTGCTGTTGCATCCACAGGATTGGTTGAAAAGCTGACAACCCTGCCAGGTAAATTGGTGGTGAATACCGATCAACAAGCGCATATATCGCCTAATTTTAGTGGTCATGTCGAGCAGGTCAATGTGGCTTTAGGACAGAGCGTGCAAAAAGGACAAACGCTGGCTGTACTAATCGTGCCTGAACTGATCGACCAACAGGCAAATCTGCGTATGGCACAGGTGAATCTGGATTTGGCCCGTAAAGATTACCAGCGCGAACAGCAACTCTGGTCACAGGGGATTTCTGCCAAACAGGATTACCAGCGTGCCGAAAATGCCTACCGTCAAGCGCAGATTACTGTCCAGTCCTCACAAGCACGTTTAAATGCATTAGGTGCAAGTGGCAATAACAATGGGCGTTTTCTGATTAAAGCACCGATCTCTGGGGTGATCAGTCAAAAAGATATTGTGGTCGGTGAAAATGTGCAACTGGCTAATCAGCTCTTTGTCATTGAACAGCTGAAAGATTTATGGCTTGAGTTTAATTTGCCGAATCAATTCTCAGGTCAACTGCAAGCCGGGCAAAAAATTGACTTTAAAGTGAATGATTCAGATCAAATCTATAAAGCTACTGTACAAAGCTTAACCTCTCAGGCAGATGTACAAACAGGGCGTCTGGTGGTGCGCGCAAAACTCGATGCGCAAGCTACTGAGTTGCGTTCTAATGTGTTAGTGAGAGTGTTGATTCCGGAAGCTACAGCAAAATCAGCCCTTCGGATTCAAAAGTCTGCGCTGCAAAGTATTGAAGGTGAAGACAGTATTTTCATCGTAGATTCAGAACAAAAAGGTCAAGTCCACTTAAAAGCACAGAAAGTGCAATTGGGGCAGGCTTCAAGTGATGGACAATGGCTTGAAGTGATTTCTGGGCTGACTGAAGGGCAGAAGTATATCGCTCAAGGCAGTTTCTTGTTGAAATCTGAATTAGAAAAAGACGAGGCAGGCCATGAACATTAATTCTGATCTGCCAAAACCAGAAGGTTTATTCGAACGAATCATTCAGTTTTCCATACAAAATGCGATTTGGGTGTTGCTCTTTGTCTGTACCTGGATTGCGGTCGGGGTGTATAGCTATCAGAAACTCCCGATTGATGCTGTACCCGATATTACCAATACCCAAGTCCAGATTAATACTCAAGCCAAGGGTTTTACTGCGCTTGAAGTCGAACAGCGGATTACCTATCCCATTGAAAATGCCATGGCTGGCATTCCGGATCTGGAGCTTACCCGTTCCATATCCCGTTATGGACTCTCTCAAGTCACCATTGTCTTTAAAGATGGGACTGATATTTATTGGGCCCGTCAGCAGATTAACCAACGGATACAGGAGGCGCAATCTGAGTTGCCTGCACAAATCGCACCGACGATGTCCCCCGTTTCTACGGGTCTCGGTGAGATTTATCAATGGGTACTGAAGGCAGATCCGAATGCGAAAAAGCCGGATGGAACTGCATACACGCCGATGGATTTGCGTGAGATTCAGGACTGGATTGTGCGTCCTCAACTGCAACGTGTTAAGGGAGTTGCAGAGGTCAACAGTATTGGTGGTTTTGAAAAAACCTATGTGGTCTCTCCCGATTTAAACCGGATGCAGCAACTGAATATCTCATTAGAACAACTGCAACAGGCTTTAGCGCAAAATAATGAGAACCGAGGTGCAGGTTATATTGAAGACAATGGTCAGCAACTGACGGTACGTGTACCGGGTACATTCAATGGGCTTTCTGATATTGAGAACACCATGCTGGGTAGCCCAAATGGCAGCCCAATTCGGGTTGGTGATATTGCGCAAGTCTCTATTGGGCATGATTTAAGAACCGGTGGGGCAACCTATAACGGCAAAGAAACCGTTTTAGGGATTGCCATGATGGCGATGGGTGGAAATAGCCGGACTGTTTCTAAAGCTGTGGATGCCAAGCTTCAAGATATTCAGAATAGTTTGCCTAAAGGGGTAGTGATTGAAACGGTGTACGACCGTACTACCTTGGTTGAGAAGGCGATTAAAACCGTTCAGAAAAACTTGGTAGAGGGAGCAATCCTGGTCATCATCATTCTGTTCCTGTTTTTAGGGAATATCCGTGCTGCCTTGATTACTGCCTGTGTCATTCCACTCTCTATGCTGTTTACCTTAACCGGGATGGCACAGAAAAATATCAGTGCCAATCTGATGAGTTTAGGTGCACTCGATTTCGGCATCATTGTCGATGGTGCTGTGGTGATTGTCGAAAACTGTATCCGGCGTTTAGCCCATACACAGCAACTGTTAAAACGACCTCTCACACAAAGTGAACGCTTTAAGGAAGTTTTTCTGGCTGCCCGCCAAGCACGTCGTCCTCTTATTTTTGGTCAGCTTATTATTTTGGTGGTGTATTTGCCGATTTTTGCTTTAAGTGGTGTAGAAGCAAAACTATTTCATCCGATGGCTTTAACCGTTGTTCTCGCACTGGTGGCAGCTATTATTTTATCGATCACCTTTGTGCCCGCTGCAGTTGCTTTATGGGTTAAAGGGGAGATCAAAGAAACGGAAAGCCGTTGGATGATCTGGCTCAAAACCCGATATCAACAGATATTGGATGGAGCCTATCATTACAAAGCGGTGGTTTTAACTTTTGCCATTTGTCTCCTGGTCATTACGGGTCTGCTCAGCACGAAGATTGGCAGTGAGTTTGCACCCCAGCTGAGTGAAGGTGATTTTGCGGTACAGCAATTACGTTCTCCAAGCACAGGCTTGGAAGAGTCTTTACGTATTCAGGAAAATACCGAAAAGCTTTTACTGAAAAACTTTCCCGAAATTAAAGCTATATTTGCCCGTACCGGGACTGCTGAAGTGGCGACAGATGTGATGCCACCGAATATTTCCGATGGTTATATCATGCTGAAACCACGTGAGGAATGGCCAGATTCAAAAGAAAGCCTAGATGCACTTCGAACCCGAATGGAAGCTTATCTTGCGACAATTCCCGGCAATAACAGTGAGTTTTCTCAGCCTATTGAGCTACGTTTTAATGAACTGATTTCAGGTATACGCAGTGATGTGGGGGTGAAGGTTTTTGGTGATGACATGCAGGTTTTGAATACTGAGGCTGCAAAAATCGCGAAAATCATTCAGCAAGTCGCAGGTAGCAGTGCGGTGAAAGTTGAACAAACTTCGGGTCTGCCTTTACTCAATGTAGAGATTGATAAAGCTTTAGCTGCCCAGTATGGCTTGAGTGTGAAATCTATTCAGGATGTGGTGGCTGCAAGTATTGGTGGACAAAGCGTGGGAGAGATTTTAGAAGGCGATCGTCGTTTTGATTTTGTTATCCGTCTTGGAGAGCAAGACCGTAGTGTCGCATCTGTTTCCCAGTTACCTATTCAGCTTCCAAATGGTGGCAGTATTTTATTGTCGGATGTCGCGCAAGTCTCGACCATTGAAGGAATCAACCAAGTCAGTCGAGAAAATGGTAAACGCCGAGTTGTGGTTACAACGAATGTTGAAGGGCGTGATTTAGGGTCTTTTGTTTCTGATGTACAGACACAGCTCAAAGCATACACTTTGCCAAGTGGTTATTGGATAGAATATGGCGGTCAGTTTGAAAATTTGGCTTCAGCCAAAGCACGGATGCAAATCGTGATTCCACTGGCTTTAATCACTATCTTTATTTTACTGATGGCGGTCTTTCACAATGTCAAAGAAAGTCTATTGGTCTTTACCGGGGTACCCTTTGCCTTGACCGGTGGTGTGCTGTTCCTTTGGCTAAGGGATATTCCATTATCGATGTCAGCTGGAATTGGCTTTATTGCCTTATCTGGTGTTGCAGTCCTCAATGGACTGGTAATGCTGACCTTTATTAAGGAATTAAGGGACAAATATCCAGTGCATAAAGCCGTGTGGCAAGGGGCTATTTTGCGCTTAAGACCAGTGTTGATGACAGCTTGTGTGGCTTCACTGGGTTTTGTACCAATGGCGCTGGCAACCGGAACAGGGGCTGAGGTTCAACGGCCACTGGCAACCGTAGTGATTGGCGGGATTATCTCTTCAACATTACTAACTTTGGTGCTGTTACCCGTGCTTTATCGTTGGATAAATGAAAAGAAAGTTTCTTAATCCAATAGATTAGTCGATTTACAGCAGAGATATTGGCTGTTATCCAATATCTCTGCTCATCATAAATAGAATAAGGAAAATATTTTATGTCAGAACATCATGATCATAGCCATGCGGTTGTTACTGAAGAAAATAGTAAGAAGTTAATGGTTGCCTTAGGTTTAACGACTACTTTTTTAATAGTAGAAGTTGTCGCTGCTTTTATTACCCAAAGTTTGGCTTTGTTATCTGATGCAGCTCATATGTTTACTGATGTAGCCGCTTTAGCTATTGCTCTTGCCGCTATCAAAATTGGTAAAAAAGCCGCAGATGATAAAAGAACTTTTGGCTATCAGCGATTTGAAATTTTAGCGGCTCTGTTTAATGCGGTGATGCTTTTTGTGGTAGCAATATATATTGTATATGAAGCTTATCAACGTTTTACGAATCCTGCTGAAATTCAAAGTGTTGGAATGATGATTGTCGCGGTCATTGGTTTGGTCATAAATTTGATTTCAATGAAAATCCTTTCTGCTAGTGCTGAAGGAAGTCTAAATATAAAAGGTGCATATTTAGAAGTTCTTAGTGATGCTCTAGGATCGATAGGCGTGATTATCGGAGGAATAGTTATTTATTTTACCCAGTGGATGTGGGTTGATACCGTAATCGCTGTGTTAATTGGCTTCTGGGTCTTACCTCGAACTTGGATTTTATTAAAACAAAGTATTCATATTCTGCTTGAAGGAGTTCCTGATGAGATTGATATTGAGTCGTTAAGAAATGATTTATTGAAGCTAGAGGGCGTTGAAGGGATTCATCAGTTGAAAGTCTGGGCTATATCCTCAAGAAATATTCATTTAACTGCTCATTTGGTTGCTCCGAATAGCAATACAGATCAACTCTATCAAAAGGCCTTAGAAGTTCTAAAACATAATCATAATATTACTGAAATTACGTTACAAATAGAAAATACGAAATGTAATACATTGAACCAACATAAACACTAATTTGGACTTTAGTCTTCATATAGATGTTTTGTGTAACTTTAAAGTATACCCTAAAATTACATTTTAAAAGTTCTTAAAAACATGTACCATTTAAATGTTTTTTAATCATAAGTAACATGTAACTTTGGTATTAGAGATTTATAATTTACGAAATTGTTCATTTTTATCCAATTGGGGCGTAAAAAGTGAAAGGCCAAAAAGTAGGCTATGTGCGAGTGAGTTCGGTCGAGCAAAATACGGGACGTCAACTTGAGGGAATTGAAGTCGACCGGATTTTTGTTGACCGTGCTTCAGGTAAAAATACCGACCGACCGAAATTTCAGGAAATGTTGAATTATGTCCGGGAAGGAGACCGGGTGATAGTACATTCCATGGATCGTTTTGCGCGAAGCTTAAAAGATTTGGTGACTGAAGTGGATAAACTGGTCAAACGAGGGATTGCCATCCAGTTTGTAAAAGAAAATATTACTTTTACGGCCCAATCCACCCCGATGGATAATTTGATGCTGCAACTGATGGGTGCTTTTGCACAGTTTGAACGTGAGATCATTTTAGAGCGGCAAAAGGAAGGAATTAAACTTGCCTCTTCTCAAGGGAAGTACAAAGGCCGGGTACATAAATTGAAACCTGATCAGGCTGAAGCTTTGCGACAAGACTGGAAGGAAGGGAAGTACCCTTCAAAAATGGCATTAGGCCAGGCATTTGGAATTAGTCGCCAAGCGGTATATCGGTATTTAAAAGCCGGGAAATAACTCAATTGAAATTGGCGACTATATTTAGTTTAGCTTATGAAAATCGTGAAACGTTGATTAAATAATAAGTGCAGAAAGCAAAGAGTTACTAATTTTATACAATATAAGTTTTTGATTTATAATTAATTAACTCGATTGCAATCTAGCTTTTTCAGCAACGATTTATCTTTTTTAAAATAGTATTAATTTATTTTTTTGAGAACAAACCTTAACAAAATTACAAGTTTGTAATTTTGTTGTCATTCTGATGTATATATTTACTCATTATTATAAGTAAAGATTTTTTTGCTCAGTTCTATGTTGTAAATTCCAGCAATTATCATAGCCACGCGGCTGTTACTGAAGAGAATAGTAAGAAGTTAATATTTGCTGTAGGTTTGACCACTACTTTTTAATCGTAGAAATTATAACCGTTTTTATTACTCAAAGTTTAACTTTTGTGATTGTCTAAAAACACATAGCGGTCGAATGGCCATATTAACTGACTTAAAATCAGTCGCATACTTTAATGTAGCGGTTCTGATAGCACAAAAGTTCGCAGCATGAAAACGGAACCGGCATAATTGATTTATAGTGAACCCATACACTAAGCATAATGATTTAGAGGACGATAATCCCAATGAAAAAATTCCTTTTAGGAGCTGTTGCCGCATCTGTTTTGGCCTTTTCAGGTAGTGCTATGGCCAATTTTGTGGCAGGTCAGGACTATCAGGTGGTCGCAAAACCAGTCAAAGTCGAAAAACCGGGCAAAATTGAGGTACGTGAATTCTTCTGGTATGGCTGTGGTCACTGTTTCGCGCTTGAACCACATATGCAGGGCTGGTTGAAAAAATTACCAAAAGATGTACGTTTTGTACGTACACCTGCTGCAATGAACCCGCTTTGGGAACAGGCTGCACGTGCTTATTATGTTTCAGAAGCCCTGGGTGTGCGTCAAAAAGCACATTTACAATTATTCCATGATATTCATGATAAGCAGCGTCCAATTTTAGAACAGGCGCAATTGGCCAAGTTCTATACCCGCTATGGTATTCCTGAAGCGAAATTTAACAGCACTTATAAATCTTTCCCGATCACTTCGAAAATTGCCCAAGCCAAAAATCTGGCTGCTCAGTATCAGTTAAGTGGTGTTCCGGCAGTGACCGTGAATGGTAAATATATTGTGCAGGGTAATGATGCCAAAGTCATTCAGGTGGTGAATTACCTGATCGAGAAAGAGCGTAAAGCCAAATAAGACGCGATTGATTATCTCTAAAAAAAACCTGCATCGAATCTGCAGGTTTTTTTATTTAAACTGGAGGAATGGTTATTTACGTCCTGACTGCCGGATCTGGTGTTTCTATCGGCGGGCGATACCAGTGTAAAATTCCTCGGAATAAGAGCTGCATCTGCAACACGCTTTGCGCTTTAAAGGCATGGGATTGAATATGAATCGTGGATTGTATCTTTACCCGTTCATACCCGATATCTTCATTCAGAAAATGAATTTTCCTTTCTATTTCAAAACGCAGCACTGCCGAGGCGCCCCGACGCTCTACAACAAACAAATTCTAATCTAAGATTTACATAAATAGACTGATAAAGTTTAAAAGGAATAAATATTAATTTAAACAACATGGAAATTCTTGTTAATTTCAACAGAAATATGAACAATTTCTTCATGAATTGACAAAGCTTTACGAACTACCTCTGCTGTTAAGGAGTCATTAACTGTATTTAGGGATAAAATACATGAAAATTTACTTCTACCTACTTTCCAGACATGCAGATCAGTAATCGTAATTTGGTTATCTAATTCCTCTACAACTTCCTGAATCTCCTTTACTACAGGATGTTCCATCTCTGCATCAAGCAATGTTTTACCTGTTTCTCTAATCAATCCCCAAGACCATTGTGCTACAAGCACTGCACCTACGATCCCTAGAATTGCATCTAAAAAATCCCATCCAAAATACTTCCCTGCGAAAAGTGCAATAATCGCTAATACAGAAGTTACTGCATCTGCTACTACATGAAGAAAAGCGGCTTTCTGGTTTAAGTCATGGTCATCATGAGAGTGATGATGGTGGTGGTGACCATTTTCACGTAGTAACCAGGCACAAATAAAATTAACGATCAAGCCAACAATCGCAATTGAAATTGCCTCGTTGTAGTGAATATTCACAGGATTGAATAAACGTTCTATCGATTGAACACCCATGAATACAGCAACAACCATCAATAAAATGGCACTCGAATATCCAGCTAAGATTTCTATCTTCCATGTACCGAAACAGAATCTCTGATCACGAGCATATTTTCGAGCCATTTTATAGGCAAAATAAGCTAAGCCCAATGCCAACATATGAGAACTCATATGCCATCCATCAGCCAATAAAGCCATGGAATTAAAGAACCATCCTCCAAAAATTTCAAACACCATCATTACACCAGTGAGGATGGTTGCGATTAAAATTTTCTTTTGTGCTAAAGGATTTCCTTCGTCAAATTGATGCGAATGGTCACTTTTAACATTATTTAGATATTGCATTTTATTGCACCACAATTAATACTCCCCCATAGTATATGTTCTTGAGGTTGAATAGTATGTCTCACTTAAATCAGAACAAAAAAATTTTAAATCGGATTAGACGAATTCAAGGTCAAACTAATGCCCTTGAACAGAATATTTTAAATTCTGAAAATTCTTGTATTGAGGTATTACAGCAAGTTGCAGCAATTAAAGGTGCGATAAATGGCTTAATGAATGAGTTAATAGAACTTCATCTTAGAGAACATGTACTCGGTGATACTGAGGAAATAAAGGAAAAAGAACTGAATGAATTTTTAGCTTTAGTTAAACGCTACTTATAACTTTAAAGCACAGTCTTTTAAATAAAAAAACTGTGTGCGCACCTATTAATGACAGTGGTAATCACCAGTTTTACTGTTGGTATGACAACCCTGTGAGTTCGTTCCCCCAGAATGAGCATTCGCATAGGTAAATGACATGCCTATAAAGCATATTAATAAAATTCTTTTCATCTTAATCCCTCTCAAATAATTAGAATATCAACTGTATGATATTTAATAAAAGCCAACATGGCTTAGACTATTTCCAAATATATAAAGTAAAGCCAACAAAACTTTAAATGTATATAAAAAATGGTTAAATAATTGCAAGGGGGGCTTTAAAACGTTTTAATCGTAAAGCATTTCCTAGTACAAATATTGACGAGAGAGCCATTGCACCAGCAGCAAATACAGGAGAAAGTAGCAGTCCAAATTGCGGATAAAGTACACCTGCTGCAATAGGAATCAGAGCTGCATTGTAAACAAATGCCCAAAATAAATTTTCACGAATATTGGTTATAGTCGCTTTGCTTAAAGCGATAGCATTCGGCACTCCTTTCAGGTTGCCAGACATCAAAACCACATCAGCAGCTTCAATAGCTACGTCTGTACCTGTACCTATCGCTAAACCAATATCTGCTTCTGCAAGTGCAGGGGCATCATTAATGCCATCTCCAACATATGCGAGTTTACCATATTGATTTTTTAATTTTTTAACGGCCTCTATTTTACCTTCTGGTAAGACTTCTGCAATAACCTCATCAATACCTAGTTTTTTTGCAATCGCTTGAGCTGTATGACGGTTATCACCTGTAATCATGGCAACCTTTAAACCTAACTGATGTAACGCTTCAATTGCAGCAAATGTTGATTCTTTAATTGGATCTGCTACAGCAATAATGGCAGCAAGTTTCTGGTCAATCGCAACATAGAGAGGGGTTTTTCCTTCTTCTCCCAAACGATCCGAAAATTGAGAAAAAACATTAGGATTCAAACCTAGTTTTTCCATATATCGATCTGCACCAATATGAACCAAATGTTCAGACACCGTTGCTTCTATTCCATAGCCCGTGACTGACTTGAAATCAGCAACAGGAGACAGAATTAATTCCTTATCTATAGCGGCTTGTACAATTGCTCGAGCAATAGGATGCTCAGACTTTGATTCAACGGCTGCCATAAGTGAAAGTACGGCATTGTATTCAAACCCTTCTAAGACATGCAGATCGGTTAAAATTGGTTTCCCTTCAGTCAGGGTCCCTGTTTTATCAACAGCAACCACTTTAGTTTCTTTGAGCAGCTGCAAAGCTTCCCCTTTACGGAATAAAACACCCATTTCAGCACCACGCCCAGTTCCCACCATGATTGATGTAGGCGTTGCAAGTCCCATTGCACAAGGACATGCAATAATGAGTACCGCAACTGCATTAACTAAGCTAAACGTTAGGGCTGGCTCAGGGCCGAAGATAAACCAAGTAATAAAAGTTAAAAGAGAGAGACCCATTACTACAGGTACAAACCACATGGTAATTTTATCAACCAATGCCTGAATAGGCAGCTTGGAACCCTGTGCCTGTTCAACCATTCGGATGATTTGAGAAAGCACTGATGAACTACCAACAGAGGTGGCTTTGATATTTAAGCTGCCACTTTGGTTAATTGTTCCTCCTACCACAGTAGAGCCTATCGTTTTTTCAACGGGCATAGGCTCGCCAGTAATCATGGATTCATCAATAAAACTTTGGCCGTGAATAACTTCACCATCGACAGGGATACGCTCGCCTGGTCTAATCTCTACAATCGTTCCTGTTTGAACTTCGGCAATCGGAACTTCTATCACCTGATTATTGAGCTGTATTCTGGCAACTTTAGGCTGCATTCCAACTAGATGTTGAATTGCTAAAGACGTTCGGCCTTTTGCCTTGGCTTCAAAAAATCTACCTAATAGAATTAAAGTGATAATAACCGCTGCAGCTTCATAATAAACATTGACCGTGCCTTGTGGCAGGACACTTGGAAAGAAAGTAGCAACCACTGAATAAAGATAAGCAGCCAATGTTCCTACAGCCACCAAGGAATTCATGTCTGGTGCTAAGCGGAATAAACTTGGGATGCCCTTTTTAAAGAAGCGTCGGCCTGGAAAAATTAATGCTACTGTGGTCAAGAAAAATTGCATTAACCAGCTATTTTGTTGGCCAATGTTATCCATCATAAACGTATGAAAGGCGGGAATCAGGTGTGATCCCATTTCTAAAATAAAAACGGGTAGAGTCAATAAGACTGACAAAATTAAATCTTTTTTAAGTTTTTCTAATTCAATATTCTTTTTATCTTGAAAGCTTTCCGTAGTTTGATGAACTGACTTTGCTTCAAACCCTGCTTTGGTCACAGCCTGAATTAACGAGTCACGAGTGACAGATGAGCTTGCCTGAATAGTCGCTTTTTCAGTAGCCAGATTTACATGTGCTGATTCCACACCCTCAACAGATTTTAAGGCTTTTTCTACTCGACCTACACAAGAAGCACATGACATACCCTCAATCGTAAGCTCTATTGGTTGCAGCGCTTCCACTTCGTAGCCTGCTTTTTCTACGGCTTTAATTAGAGTAGCGCGATCAAGTGGTTGATGCGCATAAATGACTGCTTTTTCGGTAGCCAGATTTACATGAGCCGACTCAACACCCTCAATAGATTTTAAGGCTTTTTCCACACGGCCTACACAAGAAGCACATGTCATCCCCTCAATCTCTAATGTTTCACTGTAGTGTGGCGTATCAGTCATTTCGGTACTCATATACGATCTCTATCATTTAGATATGCTGAGTTCTATATGCGAAGATCAGCTCGAACCAAGATAATTGGGAATTCAGGCAGCACTTTTATTGCAAGCAAGTACAGATTTTATCTGTACGATGAGAAAAACAAGAGTAAGTAAAGTGATAAGGGATTACCACTTTACTCTAACAGAGATTAAGCAGGCTCAGCTGTAAATCCACGATCACCGAGAGTGGCAATGACTTTATCCTGACTAACCGTTGTGTTGATTTCAACGATACGGTTTTGTAAATCAATATCGAGTGATGCATTCGAGTCGAGCTCTTTAATTGCAGTAGTAATGCCTCGTGCACAACCACCACAAGTCATATTAGCGACGTGAAATTTCATATGTTGCTCCTTTTTAACAAAATATTTGTTTAAACCATTAGAACAGTAACTCTAAACTTTCACCATACAACCAGCCTTTCTCTGAATCAGTTACTTGCTGTAACTTGGTCTGTTTACATCCATAGTTTTCATCAGAGTATTCTAAAGCATAGCGTTCTAATGACTATAGTAAAAGTACTTAACCAACATTAACGTGACTTAAAAATGACATTTTTGTCATCTACGATCACTTTGAAATTTATAAGATAGTTATTTCAATCAATAGTAGTGAACTGAATAGATGAGACTCTTATGGATTGAAGCTAAAAACCGGTGACTACCTTTAATGTATAAATGCCTTATGATGCGAGTTTACTGTTCTGATTGTCGTAAGCTGGCAGTCTAGTAGAAACTTTATTGCTCAGCTACAAAAGATAAAAGTACTAATGTTAAATTTCCTCAATAACCTTATTTTGAAATTCTCTTATTCAATACCCACTACTGTTGTTATATAGCCGGTTGTTAATAGAATTGATAGGCCTAATAACATCTCAAATAAAATGGCATGACTAAGGTGTTTAGCAAATTGAGGATGTTGCAGACGCGGAGTAAAATACCATTTATTAAAGGCTGCTAAAAGCAAAATGCTTATAACAAACAATATTTTAATAATGAAAGCATGACCATATGGAGTATTGAGTAAGGTATTAAAATCTTTAATTAAAAGAAGAGCTACACTAGCGCCACAGGCGATTAATATCCCAACAATGAAAGCAGCAATACGTCCAAATACATGCATGCGATCTTTTAAAGGTAAACCACTTATTTCCCGGCTGGTTTTCCATAACGGATATAAAGACCCCATCCATAACGACATAACTAGAATATGGATTGATAATAAAATTTGAGCAAGTAAGGTTAAATTAGCGACATGTCCGAGCTGGGAAAAACTAAAAATAATCGGGATAAGTAAAATACAAAATATTGAACTTTCAATTATAGAAAACTGACCTTTGTTCCTGTTAACTTTAACCACCATGAGAAGAAGTAAAAGAGCAAAACTAATAGAACGAAGAACGTATATATACCCCGTCGGAGTATTAACCAATATATTAATATACGTGGGGTCCACCATCCCTGTAATACCAGTATTGGCAAAACTACCAATCAGAATAAAAAATCCCAAGGTACTGGAAATTAGGCCTAATCCAGCGCCAATTGTAATATATTTAAGAATCGATTCTTTTAGTTCAAGATATTGTCTCAGTAAAAAATAGCAAAAGGCTCCACCAACGACAAAAGCTAAACTTAAATATAAAATAACCTTAGTTAACCAAGTGGCCCACATCCAATATTCAGAAATCATTATTTTTGTCCATTCTAGAACAACATGCCAGCACCTCACTGACATGTTGAAAGGTAATCAATTCTTATTTAGTTGATTTGATAGTGAAACTATATTCACCATTCATGTTGTGGCCATCTTTCCCCATTGTTGTCCAGACAACGGTATATTTACCTTTTTTCAGTTTCGGAAGAGCGACATCAAAGGATTTCTTTAAGTCATGAGTAACTTTATATTTTAAAGGAACATCTCTTCGCTGAGCATCCAGTAACTTAATATTCATCAACATAACCTCTGCACCAAAGTTAAGGGTCAAGTTCTTTGGTTGACTAAGGATAGATGCATTTTCCGCAGGAATCGCACTCACTAAACTCACATGAGCGAACGTAGTTGTAGTAGCCACAATCATCGTTGCAGCTACTACAACATTACGTAGAGCAGTCATTTTATTTTGAAATAATTTCATTTACGTTTCCTCTTGATTCGTTAGTTCATTAGAGATGACTTTATAAAATCTATATTTAATGAGACCACATCATCTCCTCTTATATTTCAATTATTAGTGAGAGACAGAAACAGAGCGATGACTTCAAAATTACATTTTTGTCATTTTTAAAATTTAAAATCTTTAACTATTAAAATAATCTTATTGAAAAATAATGATCATTTAACAAACAAATTATGTAGGTGGTTGATTTATGAAATGTAGTAATCATTTTGTCTAAGAAAATAGTAGCTATTTAATTTTTTATATTTTATTTTAAATATAAACATGTTATGTTTAATTTGATCTAATATAAATTTGTGGGCTAAGCACATGACTCAAACACGTCCAAGAATGACCAAATTATTTGAACAGCTTGGTTTAGCTTCTACTGAAGAAGCAATTGCAAAATTCATAGAGAGCCATCAGCTAGCTGGAGATGTTTTTTTAACACAAGCAATTTTTTGGACTGATGCTCAACGTCATTTTTTAGAAGAAAAACTACACTCTGATGGTGAATGGACGACAGTGATTGATCAATTAAATGAGTCTTTACATGAAAATTCAGTAAAATAATTTTCCGTTAGTATTAAGGATCTACATTCTTCCCTGCATTGAATACAACTCATTCATACAGTAGTACTGTTTTGGAGATGGAATCTCTATTATATAAGTAGTAGATTCCTTACTCTGAAATTTGGATTATAAACCCTAATATTAAAAATAATCTTCTTTACCTTCTATCGGCTTTGTTGCATAAATATGTAAGCATCTGATTTAAATAAATTTAATTTTGGATCAAAAAATAATCAAAACTTCTAAAATCATATAGTTATGAAATCTTTGTGCAACAAAGCCCCTTCTATCTAATAAATATACCAATAAGTTTAATAATTAAATTATCCACCCTTTTTTCTATAAAAAACTATTTTGATCAACTGTATTTTTTCTTTAAAGGAATAACAGTGTAAATTACATTAAGAATGTGTCTCTAACTAGCCTTGGATCATCTAATCATTTCATTTTTATTTTTTTAAGCACATAAAATCATAACAACTTTAATAGTTTTAAAAGATTAATATTAAATAAAATTTTTGTCATCTCAGCATAGACTATATATTTCGAGAAGATCTCAAAATTACATTTTTGTCATTTTTAAAAATAATTAATTAATAGTGCTAAAATATTTAAGAGAGACAGAGAATAACCAAAAATTTCATCAGTTTAGTAGTCAAATTCCTAGACTCTGTTCAGTACTAAAACATAGCTTTTACTTCCAAATTATTTAAAGGAAAAAATTATGATGAAATTCAAAAACATTTTTTTGGGCTTATGTATCGCAGCCGCGTCATTGAATACATTTGCACAGCAATCCGATGAACACAAAGATCACCACCCTGAAAAAACAGCACCATCTGCAGTAACAATTAAGCAAACAGTTACCAGCACCACTGCTACAGATAAAATGGCTGCAATGGACCAGCACATGAAAGCAATGCAAGCCATGCATGCAAAGATGATGGCTGCAAAAAACCCTCAAGAACGTCAAAAACTTATGGCTGAGCACATGAAACTCATGCAAGGAGGTATGAGCATGATGAAACAGATGAGCGGCCAAAGCATGAATGCAAATATGGCTGACCGTCAGCAAATGATGGAAAAACGTATGGACATGATGCAATCCATGATGCAGATGATGATGGACTGTATGCCTCCCTCCACAACTAAATAATTACCCATGAATTAGAGAGGGAAGTATCATGAACCATCAACCTCAAGAACATAATTCAGTACCTAACTTTTGGTCTACACGTTATGCCATCGGCCTATTCGTGATTGGTGGTGTGGCAGCCTATTTTCTCTTAACCGAGCATTTGGCCCATGTCGTTGGTGTTTTACCCTTTTTACTCCTTTTAGCATGCCCACTCATGCATATTTTTATGCATGGTGGTCATGGACATCACCATCATCAACAGAAAAATCCAGACACATCAGATAATAAAAAATCACGCGAACCAGGAGACCCCTCATGAATCATGCGGAATCGGCCTATGGTCTGTGGTGGCTCGTCATCATAAATTCGGCAATTTTCATTATGTTTGCCTTCAGTTTTTTTAAACCCGCCACAGCGCGAGATTGGCGTACTTTTGGCGCTTTCTCTGCTTTCATCATTGCATTGTTTGTCGAGATGTATGGTTTCCCTTTAACAATTTATCTGTTGTCAGGCTGGCTACAAACTCGCTTTCCTGAACTTGACTTGCTGTCGCATAACTCAGGTCACTTATGGTCAACGCTACTAGGCGAAAAGGGTGATCCACATTTTGGCATTCTGCACATCGCGAGTTATATTTTTTTGGGCTATGGTTTCTATTTACTATCAAAAGCATGGCAGGTGTTGTACCACGCACAACGTCATCACCAATTGGCAGTAAGCGGACCCTATGCGCGCATACGCCACCCGCAATACGTAGCTTTTGTAATGATCTTGCTGGGGTTTTTATTGCAATGGCCAACTTTACTGACACTGATTATGTTTCCAATCTTACTCTTAATGTACAGCCGCTTGGCAATTAAGGAAGAGGCTGAAATGAGTAAACAGTTTGGCGCTGTCTATGACAGCTATGCTCAACAGACTCCGAGATTTATTCCAAAATTCGGCCATAAAACCACTTTACCATAAGAGAATTATTTATGTCAGATCAAAAAAATCATAACCAGGACCATATGGCACAGGCTACAACAGACGTACTGAAAGACCCAGTCTGTGGTATGACCGTCACTGAAGAATCGAAATACCATGAGGAATTTAAGGGGAAAACTTACTTTTTTTGCAGTGATAAATGTCAATCAAAGTTTCATAGCAGCCCGGTGCAATATATCGCTAAACCCGCAACGACGACTGCCGATGCACATACACAGCATCATCAGACTGTTCAACACGTTAATGCGGCAAGCACAACAGGTACGACCATCTATACATGCCCAATGCATCCAGAAATCAGGCAAGATCATCCTGGAAACTGTCCTAAATGCGGAATGACACTGGAGCCACTCATTCCTGAATTAGAGGAAGATGAGAATCCGGAGTTACGTGATTTCCGCCGACGCTTCTGGTGGACACTGCCATTGACCATCATCGTGACTTTTTTGGCGATGTTTGGTCATCAAATGAACCTGTTCAATATGGCTGTTCAGAGCTGGATTGAACTGGTGTTGTCACTCCCAATTGTACTTTGGGCAGGTTGGCCATTTTTTTCCTGGGGTTGGCAATCGGTTGTGAATCGCAGCCCGAACATGTGGACCCTGATCGGTCTAGGTACAGGGGCTGCTTTTATTTACAGTGTGGTTGCAACTGTAGCGCCACAAATCTTTCCAGACTCATTTATTTCCATGGGCCGTGTCGCTGTTTACTTTGAAGCTGCAGCGGTCATTATTTCGTTGACCCTACTGGGACAAATACTAGAATTAAAAGCACGTTCGCAAACTTCTGCTGCAATTAAGTCACTACTCGGACTTGCTCCTAAAACAGCTCGCCGAATCCTGCCTGATGGAACTGAAGAAGATGTTCCTCTGACTCATGTCCATGTAGGAGATTTACTTCGCATCCGCCCAGGTGAAAAAGTTCCTGTGGATGGTGTAGTCACTGAAGGAAGTAGTTCAGTAGATGAATCAATGCTGACAGGCGAACCTTTACCAATCACTAAACGTGTCGGCGATAAAGTCATTGGCGCTACCCTGAATACCAATGGTTCATTGATCATGCGTTCAGAGAAAATTGGTTCAAGTACCATGTTGTCCCAGATCGTACAGATGGTGGCACAAGCTCAACGCTCGAGAGCACCAATGCAACGTATGGCTGATCAGGTAGCAGGTTGGTTTGTCATGGCTGTAGTAGCCATTGCCTTGCTTACCTTCTTTGGATGGGGACTGTTCGGCCCAGAAGAATCAAGCTGGGTTTATGCATTAATCAATGCTGTGGCAGTACTCATTATTGCCTGTCCTTGTGCACTAGGCTTGGCAACTCCAATGTCTATCATGGTTGCAACGGGTCAAGGTGCTACTCATGGTGTGTTGTTCCGTGATGCAGCAGCCATTGAGAATCTACGCAAGATTGACACACTAATCATCGATAAAACAGGTACGTTAACTGAAGGACGCCCTGTATTCGATCGTGTAGTTGCCGCATCAGGTTTTGAAGAATCTGAAGTATTACGTTTAGCCGCCAGTCTTGATCAAGGCAGTGAACACCCGCTAGCCGAAGCGATTGTAAACGCAGCACACGAACGTGGCCTGTCTCTTGAAACACCAGATAATTTTGAATCGGGCTCAGGGATTGGTGTTCGAGGTCAAGTGGGCGATCGTCAGTTAGCTTTGGGCAACACAGCACTGATGGAGCAATTGGGTATCTCGGTACAATCTCTGATTCCGCAAGCCGAAGAGCTGCGTTCGGAAGGTGCAAGTGTGATGCATCTAGCCATCAATGGTGAATTGGCCGGTCTGCTTGCAGTATCCGATCCCATCAAAAAAAGTACCCCAGAAGCACTTGCCACCCTGAAGGAAGCGGGTCTACGTATCGTGATGGCAACAGGAGATGGTCTCACCACTGCCCGTTCAGTCGCAGCACGTCTAGGCATTGATGAGGTACATGGCGAAGTCAAACCCGCAGATAAACTAGAACTGGTCAGCAAATTGCAGAAGGAAGGTCGCATCGTGGCTATGGCTGGTGATGGCATCAATGATGCACCAGCCTTGGCTAAAGCTGATGTCGGTATCGCTATGGGCACCGGGACTGATGTTGCAATGAATAGTGCCCAAGTTACGCTGATCAAGGGAGATTTACGAGGGATTGCTGTTGCCCGTTCACTTTCGGAAGCTACTGTCAGCAACATGAAACAGAACCTCATGTTTGCTTTCCTTTACAATGCTTTGGGTATCCCTATCGCGGCTGGCGTACTATATCCATTTACCGGTTGGTTGTTGTCACCGATAATTGCCGCCTTGGCTATGAGTTTGAGTTCAGCTTCAGTCATCACGAATGCCCTTCGCCTGCGAAATAAAAAGTTATGATAGAGAGTTCCTTTCTTCCACCAGATGTATCAGGGCTGGTTGCAGCACTCGCCATCGGCCTGCTCATTGGTTTAGAACGAGGATGGCAGGATCGAGAACTGCCAGAAGGCAGCCGAGTAGCAGGTCTACGTACCTTCACATTGACAGGATTGCTCGGAGGAGTGCTCGGTCATTTACAACCAAACTTCGGAGCTTGGCCGCTAGTTGCGGCCGTATTAGGGCTTTCCTTATTATTAACAGTGTCCTACGCGCGTACCGCAAAACTTTCCGGTAATCTAAGCGCTACCACGACGATCGCGATGCTGTTGACATTAGTTTTAGGTGCATATGCATCCCATGGTAATGTTACTTTAGCATTAACCGCGGCTGTAATCGTCGCTGTATTTTTGGATCTCAAGCCAACCTTACACGGTTGGCTACGCTTGATAGAGCATCGTGAATTAACCGCATCCCTGCAGTTGCTGGTACTTTCTGTCGTTATATTACCCTACTTACCCAATACGGGTCTGGGACCTTTTGCTGCATTAAATCCTTACCAGTTATGGTGGGCAGTGATCCTGATTGCCGGACTCTCTCTGGCAGGTCATTTTGCCATGCGGCTTACCGGTTCAGAAAGAGGCATATTCTGGACAGGTCTATTGGGTGGTTTGGCATCTTCTACAGCTGCAACTGTCGCACTGGCACGCTATACACGCCAGCACCCCGTCATGGTCAGTGCTGCTATTTCTGGAACATTGGCTGCCTGTGGCATCATGTTTTTTCGTATGGTTGTGCTGATAGGCGTCATTGAGCCAGCATTGCTAAGCACTTTTGGTGGTGCAATGATGATTGCGGGAATCCTTCTGCTGGGTATGGCATTGTGGAGACAACGCCAAATTACCAGCGCTGAAAACAACGATCGAACAATAGAAGCAATGGCTCCTTTTGATCTTGGGACAGCATTCAGCTTCGCTGCTTTCCTGGCTGTCATGGCAGTCTTGGTCCCGGCAGCAAAACAATGGTTGGGCACCAGCGGCATCTTCGTATTATCGACTATTTCTGGGCTAGCAGACGTAGATGCTATTTTAGTCTCACTTGCCCGCCTGCATAGTACTGAAGGCTTAACAACAAATGTGGCTGCTGTCGCGCTAGGGCTGGCCACACTGAGCAACATGTTAAGCAAAGCGACAATTGCATGGATGACAGGGGGGGCACAGTTTGGCCGAGCTATCATATTTGGCTACACAATTGCCATGATAGGTGCTGGCGTAGCTCTGGCTCTCAGTTTGAGCTTTATGTAAGGTCAACTCGGGTAAATGGAAGATGTTCAAAAAATGAGTTAAAATGATTCCCCTTGCATGGATTCACCTTGAAAAACAATGGTAAAAATGATTCGACCATTGAGGGATTCAGCCTGGATGGTCGCCCCAAGCATATCAAGAATAGATTTTGTTATCGCGAGCCCTAAGCCGGTTCCTTCTTCTGTTCTTTGTCTAGATGCATCTGTTCGATAAAATCGATCAAATAACCTGGATAGTTGTTCAGGAGAGATTTCAGGGCCTTCATTTTCAATTGAAAATATTGTGTTATCTAAATTCTGTTGAAGTTTTATGCGTATTGTAGAATTCTTATTTCCATATTTAACTGCATTAGATAATAGATTGCTGAGTGCTCGACGTAACATAGCAGGATCACCTTTGACATTTCCAGATCCTGTTTGTTGAAGCGTCATATTTTTTTCGGCAGCTAGCGCATCATAGAAATCAATTAAGGCTGTAACTTCTTTAACCAGGTCAATATTCTGTAAGTTCTGTAATTTTAGACCATGTTCTGCTTTTGCCAAGAAAAGCATATCGGATACCATTCGAGCCAAACGTTCTAATTCTTCTAAATTAGAAAATAGTACTTCTTGATAGGTACTGGTATCTCGTTTACGGGCAAGACATACTTGAGTTTGAGTCATTAAGTTATTAATCGGTGTTCTAATTTCATGCGCTAAATCAGATGAAAAATCGGAAAGCCTTTCTAAAGCTGATTCTAGTCTGTCGAGCATATCATTGAAGGCAATTGCTAATGATTTTAGTTCTGTTGGTGTGTGCTCAACTTCTAAACGTTCTGAAAGATGTTGGGCAGAAATGCCTTCTGCGACCTTAGCCATTTTTTGCACGGGTCTTAAACCTCTCCAGGTTGCAAACCAGCCTAAAAACATTAAACAAATCGTACCGGCTAAACCAATGTAAAAAAGTTGACGCTTAAAATCATTTAAAAAATGTAGATGTTCAGATGTATCGATCCCCACAATAATGCGTACAGATTGTATTTCAGTATTTTTGTTTATATCCGTGTTGTAGATCATGCCATGATAGGTCTTATTCTTAATTTTCCATTTAATCCATGAATTATTTGCTGACTTGATTAAATTTTGAGTATTAATGATTGAGGATGCTGAACTAAATAAAACTTTACCTGTCGGTCGTTCTATTTGGACCATAAGATCATGGTGTCCAACTAAAGCATCTTTCAAATATAGATCAAGTTCTGGAGAATTTTTAGGATGCTGTTGGAGAAGATTCTGAATAAGCTGGATTTTACCTTCTAATTGGGTACGATCTTGCGTTTCAAAATGATGCATCACTAATTTATGGATGAAAAACCCCATCATAATGAGAATGCATATAGTCGATAATGAGAAAATAATACCAATACGAAAACTGATAGATTTGAATAATTTATTATTCATCTTCTACCTCTAATACATACCCCATTCCTCGAATATTCTGAATTAACTTAGGGGTAAAATTACTATCTACTTTATTTCTTAATCGTTTAATAGCGACTTCAACTACATTTGTATCACTATCAAAGTTCATATCCCAAATTTGAGATGCAATAAGTGTTCTTGGTAGAATTTCACCTCTTCTACGCATAAAAAGCTCCATAAGCGCAAATTCTTTAGCCGTCAGATCAATGCGTTGACCTGCTCGTGTTACCCGACGTTTTCTCAAATCAAGTTCTAAATCAGCAATCTTAATAATATTATTATCTTCTCTTTGTTGCCCTCGTCTAAGGAGCGTTTTTATTCGAGCTAGAAGCTCTGCAAAAGCAAAAGGCTTAACTAAATAATCATCAGCGCCTAGCTCTAATCCTTTTACTCGATCTTCGATTTGATCTCGGGCGGTAAGAAAAAGAATGGGCATTGTTTTACCGCTGCTACGAATATCATTGATAATATTCCAACCATTTAGTCCAGGTAACATCACGTCTAAAATAATTAAGTCATAATCTTCAGAAAGAGCTTGATGTTTACCCGTTAACCCATCTGTAACCCAGTCCGTAATATAGCCAGCTTCGGATAAACCTTGCTTGAGATAATCACCAGTTTTTTGTTCATCTTCAACTAATAGTATTCTCATTTCCGAATCCTAAGTCATTCATTAAAACTATAATAACGTTATAAAACATCTGATCGAGATAGATTACAAAAATGTCATTTTCAAGTCACTTAGATGTTCAGTGCTTCACTTTATTGTAGTAGCAAGAAATTAACTTTTAGAGAAACTTATGAAAACTGTAGTGCGTCGTAGTCTAACAATTTTAATGTGTGCTGGAACTTTAATTGCTGGTACTCAATCTTGGGCAAAAGATGTATCAACCTCAAGTGCCACTAAAACGGTAAAAGCACAGGAACCTTGTACAAAACCTTGTAAAATGGAAAAAGATGACAAGACTCAGCAAGATCATAGTCAACATCAGTCTCCTAACTCATCTGACATGTCAAAAATGGATCATGCTATGATGAATATGGACCATTCTAAAATGGATCATTCAAAGATGAATATGCCTAGTAGCAATAAATAATTTTATAAATAGCGAGAAAGAAGTATTAAAGTTTATACTAAATATTTGCTTTATTACTTCAATCTTGACCTTTCTAAAGGTGAGATAGAATGTCAAATAAGTTAAGTCATGTACTCTTAATTGGAGTTGGTTTATTTTCATCAACTTGGGTAATGGCGGCAGTTAAAGAATATGATTTAACAATCGCTGAACAAACTGTAAATATCACAGGAAAACCAGTTGAGAGAATTACTGTAAATGGTAAATTCGTTGCACCACTTCTTGAATTTGAAGAAGGTGATGAGGCCGTTATCCGTGTTCACAATAAGTTAAAAAATCAGGACTCTTCAATCCATTGGCATGGCTTATTATTACCTGGAATTATGGATGGTGTACCTGGATTTAACAAATTTCATGGCATTGCCCCTAATACAACTTATGAATATAAGTTTAAAGTCCGCCAAAATGGTACTTATTGGTATCATTCACATAGTAAAGGACAAGAACAAGACGGTTTATATGGTGCTTTTGTTATTTATCCTAAAGATAAAACTCCACTAACAGCTGCTGAAAAAACCGATAAAGATTACGTTGTTTTGCTTTCTGATTTTCATAATTCAACAAGTGATCAAATTATGAAAAATCTTAAAAAAGAAGCAGATTACTATCAGAACCGTCGCGAAACAGTATTCGATGTATTAAAACAAGTTAAACGTGATGGATTAAAGGCAACTTGGCAAGACCGCTCTATGTGGAATCAGATGCGGATGTTGAAAACAGATATGTCCGATGTGACTGGTTATACATTTTTAATGAATGGCAAAACACCTCAGCAAAACTGGACCGGTAATTTTAAAGCTGGAGAAAAAGTTCGCCTTCGTTTTATTAATGCTTCCGCTATGTCATTCTTTGATGTACGCATTCCAAACCTAAAAATGACTGTAGTCAGTGCTGATGGTCAACCTGTAAAGCCCGTTCCTGTAGATGAGTTCCGTATTGGTACTGCTGAAACCTATGATGTCATTGTGGAACCAAAACAAGCACATTACCAAATTGAAGCTGAATCTATTGATCGTACCGGTTTTTCAGTGGGAACATTACATGAAGAAAGCAGCCCAGCAGTCAAACAAATTGAGATGCCTAAGCCTCGTCCTCGTTCTTTATTGACTATGGAAGATATGGGAATGAATCATGATATGTCATCTATGAAAGATATGAATCACGATATGTCTTCTATGAAAGGTATGGATCATGATATGTCTTCTATGAAAGGCATGAATCACGATATGTCTTCTATGAAAGGTATGGATCATGATATGTCTTCTATGAAAGATATGAATCATGATATGTCTTCTATGAAAGGCATGAATCACGATATGTCTTCTATGAAAGGTATGGATCATGATATGTCTTCTATGAAAGGTATGGATCATGATATGCCGATGAATAGCGCTACTGTTAAGGCGGCTTCAGACAAGAATGATAATACCGTATTTGGATGGGCAAATGCTTCAACACCTGAAGGTAATAAAGCATTGCAATATAGTGATTTGCAATCGTTAGATCCTCAAAAAGACACTCGTGCAGCTGAACGTGAAATAGAGATCCGTCTTGGTGGAAACATGGAGCGTTATATTTGGACAATAAATGGTAAAAAATTTAATGAAGCCGACCCACTAGTGGTGAAGTATGGTGAACGTATTCGCTTAAAATTTGTCAATGACAGTATGATGGCTCACCCAATGCACTTACATGGCATGTTTATGCAGCTTGAGAATGGTCAGGATCCAAGCAATATGCCAAACAAACATACGGTAATTGTTCCACCTGGGAAAACGATAACCACTCTACTCACAGCTGATGAGTTAGGTGAGTGGGCTATTCATTGTCACCTGCTTTACCATATGAGTGCAGGAATGATGAATAAACTCATTGTAGCTCAAGTGGAAGATGGTAATTCTACAAAGACTGTTCCTCAGTCCCAAGTAAATGAGAAGGGAGTAAATCCACATGCAAATCACTAAGAATTTCTTCTCAAAAACAGTCTTATCAATTGCATTAATAAGTATATCAAACTTAACTTTTGCTAATAGCAGCACTTCGGAACAAGAAAGTAATATTACAAATGGTATGAGAGTCTTATTACAGGAGTCTGGTGGCTTAAGATATAGCCCCCAAGAATTGTATCCAGAATATTATTCAATGGAAAATGCAAATGGGGGAGATAATATTATTTTGACTGCAAGAAAGAGATCAGACGGATCTCACGATGATCATCTTAAAGAACATGGCGGACAAATTTATCAAGTAACAAGACTTGAAAATGCATGGATGGTTGATGAAGACGGTAAGGGCAACCTAGGAACAAAGCTTGAAACTTTGATTGGAACAGATGAAAATCGTCTATTTATTGAAGCCAATTCGGAAAAGTCAGAAAGTAATGATCCAAAATATGCTGTATCAGCACTTTATAGCCGTAACGTAGCCCCATTTTGGGATATACAAGCTGGTGTAAGATATAGCGAAGATAAAAATAGCAGCAACAGTGATCGAGTTGATGGTGTTATTGGTGTATTAGGATTAGCTCCTTATTTCTTTGAAACACAAGCTTATTTATACGGTGGTGAGAATAATTTTTGGGGAGCAAGTTTTGAATTAGAACGTGATTTGCTTTTAACTCAGAAACTTATTACTCAACCTTATATCGAAGCAGATGTAATATTTAGCGATGATTCTAACTATGCTGCAAAATCAGGTTTATCAGAACTAAAAACTGGTATCAAAACCCGATATGAGATTACTAAGCGAATTAAACCTTTCATTGATGTTGCTTACCAATATGAAAAAGGACAGAAAGCCACTTCTATGCAAGAGGCAACAGAGTCTGAAAAGGGATGGAAATATGGTGCAGGCATCGAATTAGTTTTTTAAAATAGTATGATTTGGATTCATGAATGGTAGCTTCGGCTACTATTCATGAATTATTACTATTTATTTTCGAATCTGTAAAACTAAAAAAGCTTAATTTTTGGTCTATTTTTATGCAGTGGTTAAAAACATGCTTATCGCTGTTTTTATCGTTTGCTATTCTTTTAGTAGGATCGGCTGCTACTACTTCGTCTGTACATCATCGGTGTTTAATGCCATCTGAATAGATGCATGTGGCATAGCCGTCTTCATCGATTTGAATCCTAAAGTGGCCCTAATGATCCGCTTTAGCTTGCCATGATTACATTCGATCACGTTATTTTTATACTTAACCTGCCTGTGCTCAAGATCTGGTGGACATTTTCTTTCCCATTTTAACCGTGACAAAGCACCTCCATATGTGTGCTTTATCTGTATCTATCACTTGTGGGGCCTTCCTTTGCCAGAAGATGCGGATACTGAGCATCCAAAAGTAAAAGAACTGCATGAGCTTCTTGCATGGTCTGAAGGTATGGTCTGGTGTTCACCTGAACGTCATGGTTCTATGAGTTCCATTT